>CAYNBG010000211.1:0-1502 GCA_964395495.1 uncultured Staphylococcaceae bacterium | reverse complement strand
AAATATCAATAATAATGATAATCAAGATGATAGCTCAGACAATAAAGAAACCCCTAGCGTCTCTAAAACATATACAATAACTACAGACAAATTAACTAATTTCCTTTCTACGGAAAAAGAATCTAATGGAGTTTATATTAAAAATGATGGCGTTAAAGATACACTTGATGATATAGAAATCGAATACGCTAGTTCAATTATAGGAATATCAAGTAATAAGGATTATTTAAACTTCTTTCAATTTAAGAAAAATAGCGAAGATAACATTAAAATAAATACTGAACTTAATGTTTCTTCAATTATTGTATTTAGTTCAAAAAACACAACATACGATCAAGAATTTGGTTTACTAAATATAAAAGTTGGTACTAAAACACTTACTTCTAAAAATGAAATTTTATCATCAAATGATGAAATTACTAATTTTAAAACCACTTACAAAATCGATGAAAATATGTCAACATTTAAAGGAACAATAAGTTTTTCTGGAGATGCTTCTAGAGCTACTTATGTTTCATCAATTGAAATTTATACAAAATAAAATATAGAGGTATTATATATGAAATTAAAGAAAATATTATTTGTATTAACACTTATTAGTGCTCCTATTATTACAACAGGATGTAATAATACAGTTTTTAATAATAAACAAGCTTCTTTAAGCGTTGTAACTGACGGATATGGTAATGTTGTTGCTGATAAATATAGTGGATCTGTTGGAGATACTATCACTATTACTATTACCCCTAATCAAGGATATTCTGTTAAAGAAGCTTATTTTAATAACATTGAAGTCCAAGTTAAAAACAATAAATGCAAGGTAACATTTATTAAAGAAGGTGATAATGAATTCAAAATAACTTTTAAAAAAACTGGCGATTCAAGCGATTCAGGTTCAGGAACAACTGAAGAAGGTGGATACACAAAATTAACCAATAAAGGTATAAATTATGAAAATGTCGGTGAAAGTTCAGGAAGTATCGCTACTCCTTCAACAGGAAATAGCAAAATTATTATCGTTCCTGTTCAATTTTCTGATTTATCAACAAAATGGACTGATACAAGATTAAATTCTTTAGATGTTGCAAGTAAAGGCACATCAAACACATATTGGGAATCATTAGAATCATATTACAATAAAACTAGTTATGGTAAATTAAATTTAGATATCTCCATTGCTGATGTTATTACTCCAACAATGACAGCTAGTAATTTTACTTCTTTAACAGATGATTATGGTACTGAAACATTAACTTTAATAGATGAAATATATTCTAAAATTACTGTTAACGGAGAAAATGTAGCAAATAACTACACCAAATATGATTCAAATAACGATGATTATATCGATGGTATTTGGTTTATTTATAATGAATTTGATATGGACAATGTAGATAGTGATAAATATTGGGCCTATACATATTGGTATTATACAGATAGTGATAGATCTACTTCTTTAGATGATTGCGCAATTGGAACATTTGCTAATATGGCTGCAGCAT
>CAYNBG010000210.1:0-1528 GCA_964395495.1 uncultured Staphylococcaceae bacterium | reverse complement strand
CTGAAGCAGTAGATCCAGTAATATTATAACCGGTTGTAAAACTTCCATCCCCTATTACACCATCTTGTTTCCATTTCATTGGTTGACGATATGCTAAATCAGCGTAATCTGATGTAGAAGTTTGTCCATTATTAAAATTACCAGTCATACCAAGTTCATCACCATAATAAACCCAGCTACAACCTGGAAGTAAAATAGTAGCAATTTTACTTAATGTAGCTTTTTTATTTAATGCTTGATATGTTGTAGTTGTTACATTACCTTGAGCAGATATTTCATATGTAGAAGAATCAAAAGAACCAGCAATTCTATTTATAGTTCTAGCAATATCATGATTTGAAGTAAATGATCCTGGTATTGCTTTATCTCCTCTAAATGTATCATAAGCTTTATATAAATCAGGAAGATTCCAACCGTATTTACCATCAATTACACTATATTCTTTACTACCATTATTAATTGAAGAATCACTACTTGATGACCATGTAGAACTTCTTTGCATAAAACTAGGTGCTTGATTTGCATTATTTTTTCTATAACTTGATGCAGCAATATTAGTCAATTTAAAATAAGCATAGAAATCAAACATAGAATCAAAAGCTTCATAATATGGTGCTACATGGAAAGCATGTCCATCAAAGTTTTCTCCAACAAAGAATGTATTAGGATATTTCTTTTTAACTGAATAATTTAATTCTTTAAAGAAATTTAAGTTTTTAGTTAAATCGCTAGAATAGTCTCCGCTAGTAGATACATCAGATATTGTTGTATCGTTTTTATATAAAGATGAACCGATTTCATCTAACATATAGATATGTTTAACAGCATCAAGTCTAAATCCATCTACACCAATAGAACACCATTTTAAAGACATCTCTTCAACTGCTTCTCTTGTTCCTTGATATGAATAGTTAAGTTCAGGCATTGAACTACCAAATTTAGCATAATAAGAATAATCATGATCTCCATATGGATACCAAGAATTTTTTTCATTTATCTTTGAGTTTTTAACATGATTTCCCCATTGATAATAACCTCTATATTCACTTTCTAAAGAAGCAGATTTTGAGAACCAAACATTAGATGTAGAAGTATGATTTAAAACTAAATCCATTACAATTTTCATACCTCTATTATGAGCTTCTTTAATTAAAAGCTTATAGTCTTCCATAGCTGTAGCACTAGTTACTTCTCCATCAGTAACATTAGGAGATACTTTACTACCAAATTTAGGATCTACTTGAGTATAATCACTAATATCATAACCATGATATGAATCAGATAATTGAATTGGAGTAAGCCATAAAGCTTTTACACCTAACTCATTTAAGTAATCTAATTTTTGAATGATACCATATAAATCACCAAATCCATCACCATCGCTATCTGCAAAACTTGATACCATTATTTGATATCCGGTTCCAGTATTATTTAACCAATCTGATGCAGTAGACATCTTATCTTTATCTGTCCAATCAGCATTTTGATATTCTGATTTATCAGTTGTATTTGTTCCATCATCATTTTC
>CAYNBG010000209.1:0-1542 GCA_964395495.1 uncultured Staphylococcaceae bacterium | reverse complement strand
CCAATCCCATTTAGTTAAAATATTTCCAATCCATTGGAAATATTGTTCCATAACTGGTTTTGAATAATAATAATAGAAAGTTGTACTATCACCTACTTGATAACCTCTATTTCCTAAAAGTGTTCCTAATTCAGGATGCTCTTCTGTAAAACGTAAAACGTAACCTAAGTTATATTGTTTATTTAAATAATCAGCACAAGCATTTTTACCTGCAGCAATCGGAACATCTAATGGCAAAGTTTTATATAAAATAAATGTTAAGCTTAAAACTATAAAAGCTGTAAAAAGAACTAAAATAAGTCTTTTTATAATGTATTTTGCCATTTATTTCCCCTCCTCTTCAAATTCTATAAATAGCGATAAAACCATCTAGTTTCCTAAATGGTTTTATCTATTTTATTTTATTTTGTTTTTATTAGATTAAGCAACTGGATTTAATGAACTATAATCAATTCTACCATAGTCATCTAATGTAACACCTTCATCATATCCGTAGAAGATACCGTCTAATGAATAGTATTTTCCATTATATGTGATATATGAAGATGGAATATTTGTAACTAAAGCATGGTGAATTGTTAAACCATAACTTCTATTATATGATTCCCATAAGCCTGTTTCTTGGAAGACTTCATATTCACCACCACTAATTGAAGCTTGAGCGATATCATATTGTCCTAAAGCAACTTTAGCATATGCATTTACATAATCACTTGAGCCACTTCCTTCATAAGTTTGTTCAAATACTAATTTGATTAATGGTTTACCATTTTCACACCATTCTGAATTTGATAATACAGCTGTTTCAAATGTATTTGAAATTGCATTAAAGATTGATGTTCCTTGGTAGTTAACCCAAACTTGTGATTGCCAGTTAACATTAATTGTGATTGTTGTAGGATTACTTGCTGTACCTAATTCATAGTGACCTGCTTCAAGTTCTTCATAGATTGCTTCTCTAAAGTATTCAATACCTTTTGTGTTACTATTTGTAGGAACACCTGTTGATCCATAAACTTTTTTAACAGCATCTCTATGAGCATCTGTATCGTTATAGCTTTCACTAGCTTTTGGAGTCATCTTATTTACATTACCAAAGTAATCTGAATAACCTTTTCTACCATAGTTAGCAGCAAATGTATCTCTATCATAACCACAGTTTAAACCTTTTTGGAAGTTATGGTTACCCATAATTGGTTTAACCTCCCAATCGTCTTCAAAGAAAGCTGTTCTATAAGCGCTATTTCCTGCTGATCCAAGTTCTGAATCACCCCAAACACCACCACCAGCAGCAGCATGTGCATCAAATACATCACCACCAAATAAATAATCATAGTCAACAGCGTTTAAGCAGTTAAATGAAACACCGTTTTTACTACCTGTATCTTCAATATGAATTGTTAATGGATCTTCTTTTAATTCATCAAGTTTACTTGATGGAATTGTTCCTGAATCTACATATCCTTCTGTATATTGTCTCCAAGCAAGAGTTTGATCAGAGTCCTGAGCTAATGCTGTATTTAATGTATAGACATAGCCTTC
>CAYNBG010000208.1:0-1563 GCA_964395495.1 uncultured Staphylococcaceae bacterium | reverse complement strand
GTCGGATTTATTGGGAGATGAAAAAAGAAGCGAAATTTCAATATATGATGAAACAATTTCTGTTGTAACTAGAAATAGAAATAAGTTATCTAATGAAGAAAAGGCTGAAATCGTCAAAATATTATTTGGAGGTAATTAATGAATGAAATAGAAAAATATTTATATGATGAAATAGATGATAAATCATTGCAAATTAGAATTGATTATAATATATATGAAAAGAAAATAGACTTATTTAAACTTTGCGATTTTTTAAATATTACTTTAATTAAATATGGAGATTTATCTGAAACTCAATTACTTGCTATTAATGACAAATATAATTTAAATGATGGATTATCTTTAATATTTTATTCGAAAGGTAAAATCAATAATTATCTTTTTTATAACGAATCAAAACCTGAGTCCCGCTTAAGATTTACAATATGTCATGAAATATATCATATTCTTAATGATAATGTAATATCGGAGAGTTTAGATGAAATTTTAGCGGATCATTTTAGTAGAAACTTATTAATTCCTAAATGTTTATTAATTCATGAAAAATACGATGATGTATATAAAGTTGTAAAAGATTTTGGAGTTTCGTATGATGCAGCAAATTATGCTTTGGATAGTGCTTTAAAATGGTATAACTCAAAACGATACCATATAACAAAAGTTGAGGAGGAATTTTTAAAAATGTATGATGAACTGAAAATAAAAAAGTAGCAGCGTAAGCCACTACTAGTTTGAACCATTGTATAATGATTCTTGGAACAAATTAATTATACAATGAATAATTTTTTTAATCAAATTTAATAAGGAGGATTTATTGTATGATTAAAGATAATTATTATAATTTTTTAATAGTTAGAAAAAATATAAATGGTGTTAAAATAGACGATGAAATGCCAATTATTAACAAAACTATTATTGAAAATTATAAAAAAGATAACATAAAATTTGTTAATTTTAAAAATATTAATTATGTTGCTAATAAAGAAAAAACTATCATTAGCTTATTTAATTATGATAGTGTGCTAAATAGTTTGCGGAATAACCCTTTAAAAATGTAGCTAAATTTAAGGAATTTCTTGCAGTATGCTCACCAGATTTTAGTATTTATCCTGATATGAATAGATACGAACTCGAACATAACGTATTTAAATCTAGATGGTTGGGCTCTTTATGGCAACATATGGGTGTTAATGTTATACCGACTATTTCTTGGGGTGAACCTTCGACATATGATATATGTTTTAAAGGTATTGAAAAAGGCGGTTGTGTTGCAATTTCTACTATTGGTGTTATGAAAAATTATGATACATTTTGCAAAGGATATATTGAGTTGAAAAAAAGAATCAATCCTTCGTTAATTATTGTATTAGGAAAGATGCTTCCTTGTATGGAAGGAGATATCCTGCTATATGAATTAAAAGAAACATTTAATCCTAGAAAAGATGATGCAAAGTTGACTTTATTTGATATGAATAATTATATAGAAGTTAAAAAAGGGGATGATTATGGGTGGTAGAGGTGCTTTTATAAATGTAGATATGAATGAGTTTACTTTTATAGAAA
>CAYNBG010000207.1:0-1582 GCA_964395495.1 uncultured Staphylococcaceae bacterium | reverse complement strand
CAAAAGGTAAATTTTCAAGTTTTACTGGTTCATTTTTGCCAATCTTCTCATAATAACAATTATCATCACCTTTAAAGATGTACGATTCATTTTTATCTTTTTTTATTTTACCTTCACTAATAAGTTTTTTCTTTTCTTCGTAAATCCTTTTAACAAGCTCACTGGCAGGTTCATCATTAGGATCTTGCTTAACAAGTTTTCCTTGTATTGCAAGTTGAAGAATAGATTTTCTTATTTGTTCTGCTTTTAGGTTATTAATTGTCTTCATCTAATATCTCCAAAATTTTAGCCAGTGTTCTTTCCATTTCAGCATTATATGAATCTCTCTTCTCTTTAAACTGCTTAATTAATTCTTTAGGCTCAAGAATTTCATCTTCAACATGAGGATATCCACATAAATCTAAATTATAATTTAATTTTTCAATCTCTTCTTTAGTATATTTCTTTGCTTTAGGGAAATCATCAATAGTGATTTCTTCTCTATTATTCCACCAATCAATAACTGGTTTAAAATGTTCAAGTTGAATAGGTTTAGTTTTTGAGAAATTCTTATATCCTTCTGGCATATCCATTCTATATACCCAAGTTTCTTCTGTTGGATGTGTATTTTCAAAGAATAAGATATTAGTTGTAATAGATGTATAAGGTGAGAATACACTATGAGGTAATCTAATAATTGTGTGTAAATTAAATTCGTTAATTAATTTAGTTTTAATAGCGACTTTAGCGTTATCTTCACCAAATAAGAATCCATCAGGAATAATAACTGCACATCTACCATTTTTCTTTAAACGATACATAATTACATTCATAAATAAATCAGCAGTTTCACTACTTCTAAGTTCTACTGGGAAATTATTTTTTACAACATCTTTTTCACTACCACCATATGGAGGATTCATTAAAATGATATCAAATTTATCGCTTTCTTTATAATCTCTGACATTTTTTTCAAGAGAATTCATATGATAAATTTTTGGTTCATCAACATCATGAATTAACATATTTGTAATACATAAAAGATAAGGCATTGGTTTCTTTTCAATTCCATAAACAGTGTTATTATATTTATCTACATCTTCTTCTGATTTTTTTTGTGGCTCTAGATATTTTAATGTTGAAGTTAAAAATCCACCTGTACCACATGCAAAATCCGCAACAGATTCGCCAAGTTTTGGATCAATCATTCGAACCATAAAATCAGTTACTGCACGAGGAGTATAAAATTCTCCAGCATTACCTGCGCTTTGAAGACTCTTTAGTATTGTTTCATAAATAGTACCAAATTCGTGTCTTTCTTTATATTCAGAAAAGTCAATTTCATTAATAACATTAATTACTTGTCTTAATAAAACTCCATCTTTCATATAGTTTTGAGCATCTTCAAAAACATATCTAGCAATACGTTGCTTTAAAGGTGTATTTTCATTAATTTCAAGATTTTTTAAAGTTGGGAATAATTTATTATTAACTAAATCTAATAAAGCTTCACCTGTGATTGTATTATTAGACTTATCATCAATAGCCCAATTTCTCCATTTTAATTCATCAGGAATTAAACTCTTATAATTTTCATCATAGA
>CAYNBG010000206.1:0-1582 GCA_964395495.1 uncultured Staphylococcaceae bacterium | reverse complement strand
AATTTATGAAAAATAAAAAAATATTATTTTTAACATTGTTACCTTTAGTTATTTGTTGTTCTATAGGAACTCATAATACAGCAGCTTTGATTGCCGTTAAAAAAAGCTTAAATGAAGATTTTGTTAGTAATGATGTAAGTTTATTAAAAGAAAATAATAGTTTTTATTTTTGCAATGACAGTTTTAAATTTGAAATACCTGAATTTTATTTTTATATAATCGATTCAACTTTTGAAAATGAGTATTTTGCCGATGTATTTGCCTTTGATTTTGCTGATGATGAAAAATTTTCTTTTTGCAATTTATCATATTTAGAAAATGAAAATATAATTAAAACATGCTTTTCTTATGAAAGCGTCATTTACAAAACTACTATTTATGATGATGTTGGATATATAAATAAAATTAAAGAAAAACTTTTTAATATTAATAGTGTTAATAATAGCAGTCAAATATATGAAAATATTTTAGATTCAATTAATTCTGTATCAAATTTAGCAAATATTAATAACGATGTTAATGCAATTTCTTCTTATAATGAAATTGAAGTAAATAATGAAAACTATGAATATAGAACTAGTGTCGACAGAATTGCAAAAGATTATAAAAGTATTTATATGGGCAATGAAATTGAAGATGGATTATTTGTTGATGATATGATTACTTTTTTAATTCCAAAGGATTTATTTATAAAAAATAATATTAATATTTCAATTGGAAAAGAATGTGGTTTTTTTATACATACATACGATGATCCTTATACTACATATAAAAAAGTGAGTGATGTTTTGGTTTTCGATGTTGAATGTTTATTTCCTAGTGACAAAAGAGATGAAGATTATAAAGATATGCTTTCAACAACAATAACTCCTTTATTTCAAGGAAGATATAGTACATTTTTTAAAAATAATGATTCAAGTAATTGGTCTGAAATGCATCCAAGTTTAAATGAGATTGTTTTAAAGCATGCTACTCAATATAGCATTACAAATTTATATTTAAGTGACATCGGGATGAGACATACATTAATAGATACTGATATTATTACTGATAGTCATCTTAGCGGGCATTATATAGAAAATAATTCAAGAACATATGCAGCATCTTCGATTTCTTGTAAGGGCGGCAGTTTTGCTGTAGATACAATTAAATTTGTAGGTGGTTGTATGAAATATGTCGGTAATCTTTTAAATTTAGTAGATTATTTGAGCAATATCTATAAAGGTTTTAATGGTGAATATTATATTGATAATACAAAATCAATTAATGTTCAAACTATGTCAGATAATTTTACAAATATATATAGAAATAAGGCCGAAGATCAAATTAAGGATTATGGTTATTTAGTTAAGGATAGTTTAGTTGATGCTAATTCATCATTAGATTCTCCAATGTTAATCGGAACAAATAGTGGGTTTTATAGTGTTCATTCTTTAATTAATGAATTTAAGAAGAGTTCTTATAACGATTTTGGTGCAATAATTTCTTATAAAATAAATGTAATTCAAGATTTTACTAGTAGATTTTGGCTTTTTACGTGGATTGAAAAAGGCTATCTAGATAAATATACTAGTGGATATGA
>CAYNBG010000205.1:0-1609 GCA_964395495.1 uncultured Staphylococcaceae bacterium | reverse complement strand
ATATATATAAAAGTCAAGATTAAATTATAAAGTTACTTTATATTAAATAAAAATATAAATTTATTTATAACTTATTATATTTAGTAGATATACCTTTAGCTTTATCAATAGGATATTTCTTTTCAGTTATATCCATCTTATCATTTATTATAACTATAGGATCTATGTTTAATACTAGACATAATTGAAGACAATAATTTAAAATATCTGCTAATTCTTCTTTAACATTATTTTCATTATATTCTTTATCATTCCATTGAAAACATTCAAGTAATTCACCTGATTCAATAGATATTGATTTAGCTAAATTAGATGGAGAATGAAACTTGTCCCAATCTCTATCTTTATTAAATTTATCTATTCTTTTTAATAATAAATCTAATCTTTCGTCCATAATAAAATAAACCTCTTTAAATATTCTCTTAAATTTTTATTATATGCATATACATAACAACCTTTAATGCCTCTAGACATAATAACTTTATATGAATTTAAAATATAATCTTTAAGTTTTAAGTCAGTTGTGCCATTTTTAACATTTTTATCAAAGAATTTAGTTTGATCTATTACTATTCTATTATTTATTGGATCATAATCAATTTCTCTTCCTAAGATAACACCAACATAATTTAAATCATAACCTTGTAATGTATGAATACAACCAATTTCATTAATAGCATTTTTAGATATAATAAATTCTTGGTTAGTCATATTCCAAACATAATCATGACCATCTATATGAATATCAGCATATCCATTATCCATAATATATTTATAACCTAATTTAGTATATGGTTTACTCACCCATTCCCAAGCATAACCACTTGCATTTCTACATAAACCATATTTTTTATCTAATATTTTTATTTGATTTACCATATCATCAACTTTATCAAATAATTTAAAATCATAATTATTAGTCATCGTTAAGAATTCTTTTTGAGTACAATCAAAAATATTATTTATATATTCAGTATATTCAACTCCACCAAAACATCTCATTTGTGTATGTAAACTAACTTTTAATACTTTAGAATTCTTTAAAGCATTATTAAATTGATCATCAGTTAAATCTGATCCTTTAACAGTTTGGTTTTCATCATAAACTAATATTCTGTATTTAGACATTTTAACAATCATATCTAATTGTGTTGCTTTATCTTTATCTAAACCTAAAATTTTACAATGTTCATCAAATGCTCCCATACAAGATATATTTTTTCTTCTTGATAATCTATGAGCTTCATCTACTAATAAAATATCGTATTTATATTCATCTTTAACGTTTCCATTTTCATCTAATATCTTTTTATCTTTACAATCATTAAATATACCAAATGGACCTATAACTAATTTAGATTCTAAACCATTTTTAGTTAAGCTAAATACTTTTTTAATTGTTTTTCTTAATGATGTCATAGGACAAATATAAGCGATCTTTAATGGTTTATTTAAGTTAAAGTTCTTAACAAAATTTTGTATAAGTAAAAATAAAGAATAATAATCGTTTTCATCATCATCTTCATCACTATTGCCATTATTCTTTTTGCTAATATTAAATTTAGTAGCATTTATTAATTTATACATTAAATTAATTAAAACAATTGTT
>CAYNBG010000204.1:0-1621 GCA_964395495.1 uncultured Staphylococcaceae bacterium | reverse complement strand
AAGCCATGTTGCTAAACCAAATTGTGTACCTAAAGCATCAAAATCAGGCATGATATGTCTAAAAACGGCAATTTTATCATACTTTTTAATTTGTTCTAATAAGTCTTTGTATTCTTTTTTATATTTTTTTGCTTCTAAATTAATATACGATACTTCTTTCATCTTATTTACCTAAAAAACCGATATTATAAGCATCACGAGCAATCATGACTTCTTCATCGGTTGGAATAACTGCAACTTTTATTTTTGAATCTGGTTTAGAAATTAAAGCAGTAGTGCCATGAACTGTTGAATTTAATTTATAGTCAATATCTAATCCTAAAGCTTCTTCAATTCTATTTAAGACGATTTGTCTATATTCGTCAGCGTTTTCGCCAATACCAGCGCTAAAGATGATTAAATCGCATCCACCAAGTCTAACATAATATTGACCGATAAAATCAGCAACTCTTCTAGCCCAAAGTTTCATAGAAAGAATTGAATCTGGATCACCTTCATGAGCTTTAGTAGCAATATCACGAGAATCGTTACTAACTCCACTAACACCAAGTAATCCGCTAGCTTTGTTAAATTCTTGGAAAACTGTTTCGTTATCTTTACCGCTCATTTTTAATACTTGGTAATAAACTGATGGATCCATATCACCAGTTCTTGAATTCATCATAATTCCACCAAGTGGAGTTAATCCCATGCTTGTAGCAACACATTTACCATTTCTAACAGCAGTAATAGAAGCACCGCTTCCTAAATGGCAAACAATAATTCTTGAATCTTTTTTATTATTTAAGAAATCTTTTAATCCAACTTCACTTAAATATTGGTGTGAAGTACCATGAGCACCATATCTTCTAATCATATATTTTTCAGTGTATTCTTTTGGAATTGGATATGTATAATCTTCTGGTTCCATTGTTTGATGGAATGCTGTATCAAATACTGCAACTGCTGGAGTAGTAGGTAAAACTTGTTTAAAAGCTCTATAACCAGTTAAATGAGCTGCGTTATGAAGTGGAGCAAGAGGGATTAATGATTCAATTTTAGAATATGAATCATCATTAAATAAAACAGATTTTGAGAAGTAAGGACCACCTTGAACAACTCTATGTCCAGTTGCTTTAATTTCGTCATAACTTTTAATGATATTTTCTTTTAATAATGCGTCTAAAACAATTTTAACAGCAACACCATGATCTTGTACTGGAACGATTGTTTTATCCTTTTTATCTTTATATTTAAGTTGAAAAATACCATCATCGTGTCCGATACGTTCAACTATACCAGAACAAATAACTTGTTCTTCAGGCATCTCATAAAGTTTAAACTTTAAACTTGAAGAACCACAATTAACTGCCATAATTTTTGTCATAATAAAAACTCCTTATTTATATCAATATAATTATAATTAAAAAAATTATTTTCTTAAAGTGATTAAAATACAAAAGCACTAAAAATTATATTTTGATATTTTTTTGTTTTAATAAAATATTAAAAAATATCGATATAATCAATATAATTAGATTTTTTTGTAAAATTTAAGAAAAAATGCATTCAAAATTTACAAAAAAAATAAAAAATAATGAATATGTCGATATTTTAAAAAATAAATAAATAAAAGAAAGCG
>CAYNBG010000203.1:0-1647 GCA_964395495.1 uncultured Staphylococcaceae bacterium | reverse complement strand
GAGCAACTGATTTGTAATCAGTAGGTTGCTGGTTCGATTCCGGCAGAAGGCACCAAATTAAAAATTTGACAAGTTTATGCTTGTCTTTTTTTATTGAAATTTTGTTTAAATAAAAATCCGACTTGAGCGGATTTTTATTTTTTTATATTAAATGATAGAATGTTGCTTTACCATTTCCTTCTTTTTTAATTTTGTTTTCATCGCATAGTTTTTTAAGACTTTGTTCAACGGATCCTCTTCCAATTTCTGGACATAATTCTTCGATATCTTTTTTGGTGAATTTACCAATCTTTGAATTAACAGCTCTTTCTACCATTTTTTTGGCGCTTATTTTATTACCTACAATATTAACTCTATCTTCAAAATCTCTATAAGCTGCAAGTATAACACTTAAAAGATATTCAATAAATGGTGTATCATCATTGTTGCTATCGATCCAATTCTTAGAACTATCGCTTAATGAGGAGTAGTACCATTCTTTTCTTAATTGAATCTTTTTTTCTAAAGAAATATACTTGCTAATTGAATAACCATTTTTATAAAGTAGAAGTGTTGTTAATAATCTGGACATTCTACCATTACCATCATTAAATGGATGTATACATAAAAAATCGTGGATAAAAATAGGTATAACTATAAGTGGATCTATATGAAATTCATTAATAGCTTTATCGTATTCTTTACATAACCTTTCAACTGCTTCAGGTGTTTCGTATGGTTCTAAAGGCTTAAAAAGAACAACTTTTGTTCCGTCGGGATATACTGCATCAATTTCATTAGATGTATCTTTGAATTTACCTCCAAAAGAAACATTTAAAAATTGATACATTTCTTTATGAAGTTGAAGGATAGTGGTGGAGCTTATAGGCATATATTCATAATTTTCATGAACTAAATTTAATGCATATCTATATCCTTTGATTTCTTCTTCGTTTCTATTTTTAGGAGTGGTTTTATTATTTATTAACTTTATCAATCTTTGATTTGTGGTAACAATTCCTTCAATTTCATTGGAAGCTTCGGTACTTTGAATAATAGATAATTCAACTAGTTTTTCTAGCTCTTCAGGTTTTTGTTTTAAAAATAAAGCTTGTCTTCCTTTATATTCGTGTATTTGACCAATGTAATTTAATATATTGTTATCAAATTTTCTTTCTTTTAATTTAGAGTAATCAAAAATTTTATACATAATTTGCTCCTTTCTCAAAAATAATAAATGATTTTTGGTGATTAATCAAGTTAAATTAAGTAAATCTCCAAAAAACTATATAATTTTTGGCGTAATTTTGTTTTTTTATAAAAAATTGGAGAAGCAATAATAATTCTCGTTTTTGGCTATTTAAAAACTTCTTTATTTACTATAAAATTAATATATTAGAGTAAAAACTTATATTTAAAAATATATTCAATAAAATATTGATTAATTCAACCTTAAGTTGATATACAAAAAGTAGAATTTATCTTTAAAATGATAGTGTGATAAGGAGGGTTATGTATGGAAATTGGTGATAGAATTAAAGAATTACGTATTTCTAAAAATATGACTCAAAAGCAATTAGCAGATAAATTATTTATTACTCCTCAAGCATTATCTAAATGGGAGATGAATGAAAATGAACCATCTTTAGATATGATTAAGAAACTATG
>CAYNBG010000202.1:0-1651 GCA_964395495.1 uncultured Staphylococcaceae bacterium | reverse complement strand
ATATTACCTCTTAAGTTCTAAATTTAGGAGGTTTTTTGTTTCCTAAAAACCTCTTAAAGATAAAGAGGATAGAATTATAAAAACTAATGATTACAAAGATTGTAAAAGAAAATTGAAAAAAATGGGCGTTGAATATAATCATCCATTGAATCTAACCAACAAATTCAGAGTTAATGGAGTATCTTTTAGAAAGGTAAGAAATGCTTTGGTTGTTGTAATAATAAAAAAATCCATTTAAGTGAATATAAAAAGTTTGGAGATACTGCTGTGACACGTCTTCAAACTGAAGACAAATATGGAGTCTTACTACTTTCTTCAGTATGTTGCTTTCCTTTTTTTCAGTCGTCAAAATCGTTCATTAAAAATTGTTCCACGAGCGGAAGACATCATAACCCGATTTGATTTCGGAATAAAAGACCAAAAGAAACATAGCATACCACTCATTTTGGTAATGAAATTCTCAAAAAGTGCCTATTTTAAGGTTAAAAATGGTATGCTCAAGTGAAATTTATATTAAACCTAAAGAACTCAAAACAGATTAAGCATAAATTCGGATACACTTAGGTATAATAAATAAATAAACATTTACTCATTAAGATAATCCATAAAACTCTTATTATTAGATTAATTTAAATAATAATCAGATTGATTGTGTGGCGTATGCTATACAATTTTTATTTTGCATATCGTTGCAGTATATCTTGCGACAAGATTGCTCTCTTTGTATTTTGTTTTGCAACGTTCACTCTATTGTTGCACTACTTGCTGCAACGATGTATAAATAAGATAAGAAGAATAATTATAATTAAAAGAAAAACAAAAATCTTGAATATAAAAAAACAACATTCAAAAAGTTGTGTAAATGAAGATATTTATTTAAAAAATAATTAAGGGAGGTATTTAATGAACAATAACGAAATTAAACAATTTGGAGATTATTGCGATAAAGTTGATTTTAATTCTTTAAACCGTTAAAATGATTATAAATCTCTGTCAATGTGCATTTTGGATGATGTGTTTTCGCTACAAGCTAATTATTCTTTTGTTGAAAAATTACTCAAAAATATGCAGATGATTTCTTAAACGGAGATAAATATGTTCAAGGACATACTTTGAAAGAATTTATTGCAAATGTTGATGCCTCTTCAAATACTCAAGATTTTACAAATAAATATTTAGGAATGTAGAATAAATCGTGCAAACGATTAAAAATAGAGTTGTGTTACGAACTAGTGAGAAAGCTTAGATGTCTTAGAATTGAAATCCTTGAAGATTTTAGAGATTATGAATATCCGGATGTAATTGAAATAATGATTAGAAGCGTTAAAGGGTTGTCAGATCAAGCTGTCAATTATTTATTTATACTCGCTGGCGATAGTAGTAGAGTTAAGGTTGACACTCATATCAATAAGTGTGTTTTGGATGTTTTTAAAACTACATTTGATAATAATACAACGCAAGATTTATTTACTAGAGCAGTTAAAATTCTAAAGGCAAAGCATCCTGAATTAACTGTTTCTAGACTCGATAATATAATTTGGAATTGTTATCATAATAACTAGTTAATTTTGATATTAAATAATACATGTGATTTAGGTTAGAAAAGTAGTTAATACAAAGTATTGAAGGAAAGGAGTGAAATTTTAATTAA
>CAYNBG010000201.1:0-1662 GCA_964395495.1 uncultured Staphylococcaceae bacterium | reverse complement strand
AAACTTTGGTGGTCAGATGGAACAACTCAATACCCAGCTGGATTAAGTTCATATGCAGCTGATAACGAAGTTAAAGTTGAAAATGGTTCTAATGCCAACGTTGCAGCTTCAATGGTTGGTGGTAAATACGATTTCTGCATCGCTTTTGCTCCTGTCTCATCAACATTAGAAAAAGACACAGCAAAATATAAAACAGTTTGTAAAACATCAACACACTTCTCAGATAATTACACACCATCTACATGGGCCGTCAACTCAAAATGGTTATCCAATAATGAAGCTACTTTCAAAAAATTTATGAAAGGTCTTGTTAGAGGTATGAACTTTAGACACGACAATCCAACAGGAACAACACAAGATATCGAAACTGTTACAGCAGGTCAAACAACTGCAGAAAGCATGGCAACAGATATCGCTGTATGGCTTAATGCTGACCAACAACTTGAATTAAATTCAACAGGCAAAATGAAAAAATACGCTGAAAACATTAGACAAGGTAAATTATCTAACGAAAGCGTTGATGCTAATGTTACAATTGAACAAGCAACATGTTTTGATTATTTAATTGAAGCTTGTAATGCAGTTAAAGCAGAAAACAAATAATTAATTTAATATTAATCTTTATAAAGAGGGTATTAAAGCCCTCTTTATTTTTAAGAAAAGTTATATAATAATAAAGGAGATATTATGTATTACTTTCTATTTTCACTTATCGTATTAGTTGCTTCTACATTAGGAGCTTTAGCAGGTATTGGTGGAGGCGTTATTATACGTCCTGCCTTAGATGCTTTTAATTACTATCAAGAACCACTTATTGTTAATTTTTTAAGTGCTTTTTGCGTTTTAGCTGTGGCTTTAACTAGTGTAATTAAACGAATTATAACAAAGCAAAAAATAGATAATTATTTAACAAGTATATTCTTAGGAATTGGTGCTGCTACAGGTGGTGTTGCTGGAAATTATTTATTTAAGCTAGTTAAATCTGCATCAAATAAAAATTGGTTAGTTATTATTCAATCTATTGTTCTTATATTATTTTTAATATTTGTCATTATTTATATGCTTGTATTAAAGAAAAAAGGAATTCAGTTTAAGATCAAAAACTGGGCAATTAAAATATTAATTGGTTTATTTTTAGGTGTAGCTTCATCATTTTTAGGCATTGGAGGTGGACCAATTAATGTTGCAGTATTATGTTTTTTCTTCTCTATGACCATGAAAGAGTCATCAATTAACTCTTTAATAATTATTATATTCTCTCAAACATCTAAGATTATAGTTGCTTTGATTGATGGATCTTTATTATCTCCTTCTACTAATATGGACTGGTGGATGTTATTATGTTTAGTACCAATTGCTGTTGGTGGTTCACTTCTTGGTTCGTGGTTAAACAAAAAGCTCAGTGAAAAAACAATTTTATATGTTTATATAATCTCAGTTTTTGTTATTATAGGAATTAATATTTATAACATTATAACTAATTCTTTAGCTCTGGGTGGAATAATTTAAAAATCAAAAAACATATGGATTTCCCATATGTTTTTACTTTCTTAACATAAAAAGGCTACAATATGTAGCCTTTTATTATTAACTATTATAAACCAAATTTCTTAATTCTTTCCCATCTATCCTTAGCGCATTTTTCATTTTTAGCAAATAATT
>CAYNBG010000200.1:0-1664 GCA_964395495.1 uncultured Staphylococcaceae bacterium | reverse complement strand
TAGGTGATACATCATTATTACCTAGTGGAACATATAGTAATTAATTTTCAATAAAATACTATACAAAACAGGAGTAAAACTCCTGTTTTTTTAAACGTGATATTAATAAAATATATTTGCTAAAAATGTCAAAACTTGCAAAAAAAGCAAATGAGGTTAATAAATATGGATATCAAAAGAGATAAATATTTAAATGAATTGATTAGTAAAAGGAAGAATGGTTTAGTTAAAGTAATTACTGGTATAAGAAGATGTGGTAAATCTTATCTTCTTTCAAACATTTATTATAAATATTTAATAAATGAGGGTGTGAGTAAAAATAGAATAATTACATTTTCTTTTGATGTTGATGAAGACATTGATAAATTAGATAAATATTTTCCCGAAGAAACTTAAATTTATCAACCTGGAAAAAAATATTATAAAGTTAACTCTAAGAAATTTAGAGCATATATCAATGAATTAATAAATGATAATGATGATTTTTATTTATTTTTAGATGAAATACAAAATTTAGACAATTTTGTTGGAACTTTAAATGGCTTTGTTAGAAAAGAAAATTTAGATGTATATGTTACTGGAAGTAATTCTAGATTATTGTCGAGTGATATAATTACAGAATTTAGAGGAAGAGGTGATCAAGTACACGTATATCCATTATCTTTTAAAGAATTTTATGAATATAGAAATATAGATTTTAATGAAGCTTATAAAGAATATTCTTTATATGGAGGTATGCCATTAGTTTTAAAATATAATACTAATGAAGAAAAATCTAATTATCTTAAAAAATTATTTATAGAAGTTTACTTAAAAGATATCATTGAAAGAAATAGATTGCTTAACGTTAATGAGTTTAATAATGTTATTGATATTATTGCTTCATCAATTGGTAGTTATACAAATAGTGTTAAGTTAGAAAAGACATTTAAAAGTGAAATGAATATTAATTATTCCCATACTTTGATTGAAAAACATATTGAATATCTTGTTGATTCGTTTTTAATAAGTGTTGCAACTAGGTACGATATTAAAAAAATATTTAAAAGCAAATTATAAATATTATTTTTCTGATTTAGGATTAAGAAATGCTAAATTAAATTTTAGACAATTTAAGCCTACTCATATTATGGAAAACATTATTTATAATGAATTGATTATTAGAGGATACAATGTTGATGTTTGAATAGTTGAAAAAAAACGAAAAAAATAGTGAAGGCAAATATGTAAGAAAACAATTAGAAGTAGATTTTGTTGTTAATAAAAATGATGAAAGAATATATATTCAATCAGTATATTCACTATCTAGTTTAGAGAAGATTAAACAAGAAATTAAATCACTTAAAAATATTAAAGATTCATTTAGAAAAGTAATTATTGTAAATGATAATATAAAATCTTATAGAAATAGCGATGGTATACAAATTTTAAGTCTTAAAGAATTTTTAACATCACATAATTGTTTTAATAATATTGTAAGCATTTTATTAAAAATGTAATTTTTATGTTGTAGTAAGTTTATAAATGTTATATATATATATATATATATAATGTTGTTATCGAGGTAAATAAAATGAAAAGCAAAAAGAAAATAATTATTGCTTCCGTTGCAGCTTTACTTGCAGCTGGAGCTATCATTGGAGGAACTACATACGCTTTATTTA
>CAYNBG010000199.1:0-1745 GCA_964395495.1 uncultured Staphylococcaceae bacterium | reverse complement strand
ATTTCACTTAAAGATTCATTAAAATCATCTTGTGAATCAAAGTATCCATAAATAGAATAAATACATGTTTTCTCATCTCTTTTTAAATTTTTATCGTTTAAAGAGAAAGCACATGGTAATTTATTTTCTGTTTGTTGTTCTTCTTTAACTAATGTAGAAACATCTTTTCTAATAAAGTTTAATGGTTTAATTAACGAATCATCTTCATCAAAAACATTATATAAATCTACAAGATTATTTAATCTATTGTTATTTTCATCAATTGATACAAAAGCATTACCATCTTTTACTTCACTAACAATTGAACAATCTCCAGTAGAAGTTTTAAATTTAACAAATGGCATTTTTGTATCTAATCCAAATACTTGGCAATATGCTGCCATTAAAGATACTAATTCTTTATAGCAGAAATTTGATAATCCGTGAGGAAAAAAGATAGGTAATCCGTCACAAATTTCAAATCTATTTTCACCATCTAATTTAGATGTTAATTCAACCTTTCTAATAAGTCCTGCATAATCTCTATTTGAAACTGTAGAATATGTAACTTTAATAATATATTCATCAGTTTCTTCAATTAAAGAAATATTAGAAGGATTAATTATCATTTTTGTATTTAAAGAATCATCTTTAAATGCTTCTTTATATTTTCCATTGATTTTAATAAATGTTCTAAAAGATTTTAAAGCTATATTTTGATAACATAAATTAGCACTATCAAAAGGAGTAATAGGTGTCTCTTTATTATTAACACCAAAACCACCCATAGCTTGACCTCTATTATTATAGAATGCCCATAATGGTTTTCCTTTTACACCAGCTACAGCTGGAAGAAATGAAGAAAATAATGATGCATGAAGATAATCTTCAACAACAAAACTATTCCCTTTAAAATAATATTTAACCATAAAACATTTACCTTTCTTATCTACTTTGAAATTGTTGGATATATAGCTTTAATATTAGGAATTTTACCATTTGTAATATTCCAAACATCTGTATTATAGTTGCTATATAATGATGAATCTTTTAATTCAGTAACAGTTTTTGTATAACAATCTGATAATGTTCCCATATTAGAATCACCACTTGCTGCTTTATTAACTGCTAAATGTGTTTGACCAAAATCAACACTTCTTTTTGTACCATTATAAGGAACTACATCATAACTTAAAGAATATGAATTTGAAACACTTCCCCAACATTTACCAACTCCACTATAAACACCATTTGTATTATGTCCATTAGAATCAATTAATTTATCTGAAGTTCCTGTTTTAACTTTATCTGCGCCCCAGAATGTCCAATATGGATCAGAATCATTTTCATGTTCTCCACCAGTAGCAACTTGGCCAACATATTCATCACTCCAATCAACATATTGACCTGTTATTGTAGCTTTTGCAGTAGAAATAACATTATTAATTACGCCACTTCCTGCACAAATTCCAGCAATACAACCAACATTACAATCATCATCCCAGAAGTGAGTAGAAATATTTACCTTGCCACCATCAATAACACAATTTTCAATAGTACCAGAACAATTTCCAGCAATAATTCCACCAAAGCTTAATACTGATTCCCAAGTTGTATTAGTTGTATTTATTTGTTCATTTATCTTAGCAGCTGTATCTGGTAAGAATGATGATAATAATACTGATGAAATTCTTAAAGTTTCAATTAGGTTATATAATACTGTTCCTAATCTTTCCTTCTTAGTTTCATCCTTAGCTAAAATCCAA
>CAYNBG010000198.1:0-1763 GCA_964395495.1 uncultured Staphylococcaceae bacterium | reverse complement strand
AATGTAACCAAATAAAGTACCTAAAGATATTTGAATTAATGCAGATCTTCTTTCATTCTTGTTCAATGGATGAAGTAAAAAATAATACATTATTGGTAATATAAATGAGAAATAGAATAATAACCTATGAGATAAATCTTTTAATTCATGTGGATTCCCTAATCCAAATATTGTGTAGCCTAAGACATTGCTTGGTGTATAAGAACTCATCGATGATATTAAAATAGGTACGCATAAAGCAAGTAATGTTAATATTTGTTTTTTATTACATTTAAATGTTTCTTTTTCTAGATACGAAGAAAAGAAATAAAAATCTATAAACGCTAGTTCTATGCCCATTAATATGATTCTATAAGTAGTGTTATCATTACCTATAAGTCCTTTAATAATAATAGGAGAAATAATGCTAACTAAAATAGCAATAGGAGTACCAATATATCTTCTAACTCTAATAGATGTATCTTTTAAATATATAGAACATACTAAAGCTAATATAATTAAAGCAATCCATAAATCATTAAATATAGTTGCTAAACTTCTTTCTAAATGAGTTAATTCTACAACTGAATACAATTTATCAGATATTAATTGACTTGTAAGATGTAAAAAATCATAGTATTTATAATAATGACCTACTCCATCAACTGTATAACTTATATTATTTTTAAAGAAATAAAATCTTATAAAAAATATAATAAATAAAGCAATAGTAGATATAGCTAAATATAGATTAAATCTATTTTCTTTTTTAGCTAACTTGCAACTTATATTAGTTAAAAAACTCCATTTAAAGCTTTTTGCTTTTCTATCTTTTAATAGTTTCTTTAAAAGAATGAAAAAAGCAAAAAGTATTAATAATCCTATTCCAAATGGTATTAAATATAACGAATAATTAATACAATTAGAAATATTAAAACACAAAATTGTAGAAAGAAAGAAGACGCAAATAGTTGCGAATATTACTATTAAAATACGTCCTCTTTCTATTAAAAACATATATAAAGTTTATTTAACTGAATGATATCCACCTAAGATAAGACCATAGTTACAAACACCTTTAAATGATGTAATATCATTTGGTCCGCCTGCTAAACTAACTGAGTTAATGTTAGCGGATATATATCCTTCTTTTTTAAATGAATCGCCTACTAATTTATCAACACCATAAGTTGTAATAGTAGCATCATCATAACCCATACTTGAAAGAATTTCATATTTAGTATTTTCTAAATAATAACTACCAGATGAAGTATCAACATTTACTAAACCATAAGAATAAGTATTATCATCATTGATTGCTTTAAATGTATTAGCGTTAGCTTGTGCAGCAAATGTTAAGTTATTACCAAAATCACAATTTGATAATGCTTCAATATAAGCTAAACCTGCAGCTTGTTTTGTAGTATCATCACTAGCATTATAATAAGCAATAGCTTTTGTGTAAACATCATTAATTCCATCAAGAGTAGAATAAACTAATTTATCACCTATTTTTAAGCTAGCATTTATTCCTCCAGAGTTAGAGTCAAGCCCTAAGCTTTCTCCGCTAGTTGTAGGCAAAACAAAAGCTACTAAATTAAATTTATTAACATTAGTTGTAGTATCTTTTTTTAAATAGCTCATGCTTAATTGTTGATTGAATACACTATCTAATGCTTGAATTTTAGTAGCATAACCTTCAGCACCTTCATAAGCAGCAAACCATCCACCTTTTCCTTCGGTATAGTTTGATAAGAATGTATTTTCATCAATATTAATATCTG
>CAYNBG010000197.1:0-1828 GCA_964395495.1 uncultured Staphylococcaceae bacterium | reverse complement strand
AAAGTAAATGATCAAGCCACAGGAATTGTAGTATCCATTAAAAATTATGGTGTTTTTTTAAGTTTTGATGGAGCTTATGTTGGTTTACTTCATATAAGTGAAATTTCTAATAATTTTGTTAATGATATTAATAAATATTTTGCAATTGGTGACAAAGTATTAGTATCAATTAAAAAGGTCGATTCTAAAAGCAAATTTTTATCGGTATCCGTTAAAGATTTACCAAGTGAATTAAATAAGTTTAAAGATATTAACCCAAGCAAAAAAATCACTTCTTATCTTAAAGAAATTGATTTTTCTAAATTAGAAAAAAGCTTGCCTAATATGATTGAAGAAGAATTAAAAAAGGAGAATTTAAAATGATAGTTGAAGTTGGATTCGAATATGTAGGAGAAAAAAACTTAGTCAATTTTAACACAAATAAAAATAAAGTCAAAAAAATTGACAAAATGATTAAAGAAAAAACAGGATTAGGTTCTGATTATCTTGGATGGTTAGATTATCCTAAACAATTAAGTCAAGATTTCTTAAAAGATATTGACGAAACAAGTAAAGAATTTAGAAAAAATTACGATGTTTTAGTTGTTACTGGTATTGGTGGAAGTTATTTAGGTGCTAAAGCTGCTATTGAAGCTTTAAAAGGACTTAAAAGCGATGATTCAATGGAAATTTTATATTTAGGAAATACATTAGATCCCAACTATGTTTCACAATTATTAAAATATTTACAAAATAAAAACTTTAGCGTTTGTGTTATTTCTAAATCAGGTACTACTACTGAAACTAGTGTCTCATTTAGATTATTAAAAGATTTATTAAAGAAAAAATATGGTAAAGATTACACAAAAAGAATCGTCGCTGTCACTGATGAAGTTAGCGGTGCTTTAAGAAAAGAAGTTAACGAAGAAGGATATAAAGCATATGTATTACCAAAAGATATTGGTGGTAGATATTCTGTTATGACTGCTGTTGGACTTTTCCCAATTGCTTGTAGTGGTGTTAATATCTTTGATTTAATGAAAGGTATGAAAGATGCAGCTATTGAACTTGATAATGATGATATTTTAACAAATCCATGTTATCAATATGCTTTAGAAAGAAACTACTTATATTCAAGAAAAAAATATAAAGTTGAAATGTTTAACGTATATGAACCAAGACTTCATAGTTTATCAGAATGGTGGAAACAATTATTTGATGAATCAGAAGGAAAAGATGGTAAAGCTGTTTTAACAACATCTTGCACTTTCACTACTGATCTTCACTCATTAGGTCAATTCATTCAAGAAGGTAGTAAAATTTTATATGAAACAATTCTTTATGTTAAAAATCCTAATGAAGATATTATCGTTCCTAGCGATGAAGAAAATTTAGATGGATTAAATTATTTAGCTGGTAAATCATTATCATTTATTAATCATAAAGCTTATATCGGTACTTTAAAAGCTCATTACGAAAATGGTGGTGTTCCAAATATTACATTAACTGTTGAAAAAATGGACGCATATACATTAGGATATCTCTTCTACTTCTTTATGAAAGCTTGCGCAATGAGCGCTTACTTATTAGGAGTTAATCCATTCAATCAACCAGGTGTTGAAGTTTATAAGAAAAACATGTTCCATCTTCTCGGAAAAGAAGGATTTTAATTTAATTTTATTGTTAAAAAATACGACTTTAAAAAATATTAAAAAAAGTTTAAAAAAATGTTGACTTAAATGCGTGCTTTTATATATAATATATGAGCACGCACGATGTCGTGTAATATAGGTTGGATGTTTAGCTCAGCTGGGAGAGCATCGCCTTTACACGGCGGAGGTCAGAGGTT
>CAYNBG010000196.1:0-1842 GCA_964395495.1 uncultured Staphylococcaceae bacterium | reverse complement strand
AACTTCATTTAAATATTCTAAATAAACACTACCTTTAACTAGTGCTTTATTTTTGCTTGCTACACCTAATGATACAAAATAAGCAAGAGGCACAGACAAAACTAAACTACATGGACAAGAAATTACTAAGAATGTACAACCAGTTGTAATCCAGTTAATCCATAAGGAACTATCAGATAAGTTGTTATTAATAAATCCTAAAATTAATGGAACTAATATAGCAGTAATAAAAGCTAAAGAAATTACAATAGGGGTATAGATTTTACTAAACTTAGTAATGAATTTTTCTTTTTTTGATTTCTTTTCGCTAGATTCTGTTACAAGTTGAAGAATTCTTGATATTGTAGATTCTTTAAATTCTTTAGTTACTTTAATATAAATTAAAGAAGAAATATTGATTGTACCAGATAAAATAGAGTCACCTTCTTTGACATCAAGTGGTAAAGATTCTCCTGTAATGCTTGATGTATTTAATGAGGTATTTCCTTTATAAATTATTCCATCTAAAGGAATTCTTTCTCCAGGTTTAACAATGATTATATCATTAACTTTAACTTCTTCAGGTGCCACTTTAATTTCTTTTTCATCTTTTAATAAGTTTGCATAATCAGGTTTTAATTCTAATATTGATTCGATACTCTTTTTAGATTTATCTTTTGCGTAATCTTCAAAAGTTTCTCCAATTTGAAAGAATAAAACAATAGCTAAAGCTTCAACAAATTCAAATACACAAAAAGCAGCAATAGTTGCGATAATTGTTAAGGTGTTTTCACTAAAGATTTCTTTTTCTTTAAAGCCTTCAAATGCTTCTATATAAATTTCGTATCCTACAAAAATATATGTTAAAAGTGCTATTGGAAATAAAACTAAGAAATTAACTGTATTGATGTTATATATACTTTTTAAATTATCATTTATTGAAAATAGTTCTATATCTCCGATAGTAAAATGAAGAACTAACAAAATAGCAGTAATAATTGATCCTATTATTAATTGAGTTTTTTTAAGCTTACTCATATTTTTCTTCTCCTAAATGTCTTTTAGCTGTTTCAATAATCATAGAAACATGTTCATCATCTAATGAATAAAATACATTTTTACCAACTTTATTATATTTAATTAAATGATTTAATTTTAAATAGGATAATTGATGAGATACTGCTGATTTATTCATTTGGACAACTTCACATAAATCATTAACACTCAATTCGTTATTATCTAAAGCAAATAAAATCTTAAGTCTAGTTGAATCTGCAAAAATCTTAAAAAAGTCACTTATATCATAAACTTCACTATCTTTTACCATATTCTTCTTTGCTTTATTTACAGCTTTAATATCTAAAATTTTGTTCTTTTCTTCCATAAACAATATCTCCTAACAATAAAAAGTATAGTTGAACAACTATTCAACTGTCAAGTAAAAAAGCATAATCATTGTTTTAAGTTTATTTTTTTATTATATTATTAATCATGAAGAACATTTTATTTTATAAATCAAACACTGGCTTTACTAAAGAATATTGTGATATGTTAGCAAATAGAATAGTGCCATTAGAAACTTATAAAGTTAATAAGATTTCTAAAAAACTATTAAAAGATGCTGACAATGTCTTTTTTGGAGGGCCATTAAAGAATAACGTTATCCAAGGATTGGATAAATTTTTAAAGAAATATAAATATATGAAAGATAAAAATATATTTGTATTCGCAGTAGGTATTCAACCTCCTGATGATGAAAAAAGAGAATTAGTAATTGAAGCTAATGGATTGGATTCTTATCATGTTAGATTATATTTAATTTTAGGAGGATTTGATCTTAATAGAATGAAATTTCCTAAAAAA
>CAYNBG010000195.1:0-1885 GCA_964395495.1 uncultured Staphylococcaceae bacterium | reverse complement strand
TAATTGTATAACAATGCTTGATAGTTGCTTCATCATCAATAATAAACTTTACAGCTATTATTTAGGACTTGATGATGATTTTAGAAAATTAAAGAAATGGTTAAGATACCATTAAGGAGCGAAATATGAAAGATTTTAAACCATACACGATAAATATTGATATTAAAACAAATTTTGAAAAAGAAACTTATTCTTTATATAGCGAAGTTCATATTGCAGGTTATGGAAAAGATGAAACAAGAACTATTTATAAAGGCAGAGTTGAATATAAAGAGTTTGATTTTGTTAAGTATTATCTTGAAATGCTAAGAGATAGTTATGATAAAGATTTTGAAGGAATTATAACTATAAGCGTTTATAATAGAATAATTTGTTCTATTGATAAATTAATTGAGCGTTTAACACCTAATTTATTTAAAGAAATGGTAGATTTAGAAAAAAATATTCAACAAGCAAATAAAAATGTTGCTATTGCTTATTTATATAACTTTGATAAAAGAACATTAAGTTGCTTGCAAAGACAAACGACAAAAGAAATCAATAATTTAGTTAAAGATTTTAAAGGAGAATTATTATGCAATGTGATTTAATCACTACCAGCTTATACTTTTATGGCGAATATGGTTATTTAAATGTGTTGCAATATGAAAACGGCAAGTCAAGCGAAATACATACAGTCATTGAGCCACACAAAAACTTTAAGTTCGTAAAAGAATTATTAGAAAATTGTTTAAAATTAAGAGCAACAAATAGTTGTGATGTTGAATTAGTATGCTTCAATCATAATTTTGGCAATTTTGAGAACTTTCTTTATTATTTTAACGAAAAGAAATTAAATAAAATGCGTGAGATTGGACTTGAAAGGCAAAAAAGAGATATTGAAATTAGAAAATATTTTAAGGAAAATGGCATTACACAAGAATATAAGCATTTAAAACAAGCAAGAACATTTTGGTTAAGAAAAGAAATCAAGGAATTAAAAAGATGATTTATGAAAATGTAGAAAAAATTGTAGTCAATTTTGAAACTTATTTTAATGGTTGCTCTATTGAAACGATAATTGATACTAAAACAAACAATTTTTATGAGAATGATTGGCGACAAAAGGGCTATGATGAAGCAAAAGACACTTTATTAGCGAAATTGAACTATTTATCAGGAGCATACAAAGAAATTGAACCTATTTTAGAGTTAAATAGCATTGAATTCTGTAATTTAAGTGAATTTGATAAGAAATACAGCTTTATAATCTACGAAATCTTAACTTGTGCTAACGAAATTAATAAAGTTTATGATGATATTTATAGAAAAAGCAAAAACAAGGGAAAAATTTATGAAAGCGAAAAGAAATTCAAAAAATACATCAGCTCTAAAATCAAAGATAAATCATATTTAGATAAAATTGATAAGTATATCAAAGAAAACTTTAAAGATTTTAACGAAATTAAAGTTTTTATGAACGATAAACTTAAAAAAGATACAATGTTATTATTTAATTTAACTAGCGCTTGTTTTAGCGATTATATAGTATTAGGCATTGTTGATAATGAATATGAATATCATACAGACAACAAAGGTCAATTATCATTATTCTAAAACATAGAAAATTGATTATCGGTAGTTATTATCTACGATAATAAGAAAGATTTGCATTATCGGCAAGTCTTTTTTTATATCGGTATGCTTATGCGTTATCGGCAAGTATATAAGGTCTATCGGTGTATGCTTGTGCGTTATCGGTAAGTATATAAGGTCTATCGGTAAGGCGTATAGATGTATCGGTGCGCCTGTGCGTGTCATCGGTGGCGTGTATAGATGTATCGGTGCGCCTGTGCGTATATATACTATTATATTAATATATATTTATATATTGTATATTATATAT
>CAYNBG010000194.1:0-1895 GCA_964395495.1 uncultured Staphylococcaceae bacterium | reverse complement strand
TAGTGAGTATCACTTACTTTGAAATAAGGTGGCTCATATTTAAAATCGATTTCCATTGCGTGTTTACTTCTTAAAGCAAATGCATCTCCTTTTGGAGGATATAACATATCTGGAGGTGTTCCAGGTATTGCTTCAAGTTTTTCTTTACTATTAACATCAGGTATTGATGATAATAACGCCCATGTGTATGGATGTTTTGGCTCAAAGAATATTTCATCGACTGTTCCATATTCAACAATTTTACCTGCATACATAACTGCAACTCTATCAGCCATATGAGCAACGACACCTAAATCATGTGTAATAAAGATACAGCTAAGTTTTCTTTCTTCTTTTAACTTATTAATTAAATCAAGAATTTGAGCTTGAATTGTAACATCTAATGCAGTTGTAGGCTCATCACAAATAAGAATATCTGGATTAGCAATTAAAGCAATTGCAATAACTATACGTTGACGCATACCACCAGAAAATTCAAATGGATATTGTTTAAATCTTCTTTCAGGAAGAGGAATACCAACTTCTTTCATAACTTGAAGAGCCATCTTTTTAGCATGTCTTCTTGATATCTTATTTTTATTTGAATATTCTTCTTTAATAGATTTAATTTTAAGAATCAATTCATCTTTTTGTTTATATAAAGTCGATAATTCTTCGTTAGGAATTTCAATTAACTTTAATTCATTATCCTTACTAATTTTAGAGACATTAACTTCTTTAAATTTAGTTTTAACCTTTTCAATCTTTGCTCTAATTTTAACATTTTCTGCAACAATTTCTCTAATCTTAGTTAATTCTTCATCGCTAAGTTTAGCTTCACAAGCATCAATTTTAGCATCAAGATCTACTAATTCATGCGCTAATTCTGCTAGTTTTTTATTTTCTTCTTCTTTTAAAGAAGCTTTATATTCGTTAGTTTGAATTTTAGCAACAGCTTTTTTATTTTTTAAATCTTCTTTTAAAGCTGGAGAATATTTCTTTAATGATTTTTTAGATTCACTAATAAGTTCTTTTAAATCATTATTACGAATTTTAAATACTTCTTCATAATCTTCAGCTTTTAAATATTCATGAGATAAATGTTTAGAATATAAATCGTTTAAGAGAGATAATCTTTCAATCTTTTCATTATTAATTCTAGTTTTTAATTCTGAATCAAATTTATTTTCTTTTAATTTTTCTATTAAAAGATTATTGCTTTTAACTCCGTTATTTAAAACTCTAGTTGCAAATTCTAAATATTCTTTTACTTCTTTATTAACTTTAATGCCTTCTTCTTTAGCATTTTCAAGATTTGATAAAGAAATATTATATTTATCTAATTCTTTTTGATTCGAAGAATCTTTAAATTGTTTATTAGCATTAAATTTAGCTTCAGCTTTATCATATTCTTTATATACTTTTTTAAAATTCTTTAATAATTTGTTATTAGAATCTATTTCTTCTTTAGCTTTTTTAACTTCAAAGATTGTGTTAGATTCAAGATTTCTTAAAGCGCATAATTCATCTGCAATAATATCTTCATAATACTTTTTAATAACATTTTTATTAATTAAAGTAGCTTCCATAATTTGCTTACCTACTCTCATTGTAGGGTTTAAAGCAGATAAAGGATCTTGGAAAATCATACCAATTTTATGTCCTCTAATTCTATGGAATTCTTCTTCAGAAACTCTAACTAAGTCTTCACCTTCATAAAGAATTTGACCATTTTCAATAATAGCATTAGCACTACTAATACCAATAATAGCTTTATTTGTAACAGATTTACCAGATCCAGATTCTCCAACTATACAAAGTGTTTCACCTTTATATAAATCAAATGAAACACCTCTTACAGCATGAACAATACCTCTATCCGTTTTAAAGGAGACTACTAAATCTTTTACAGAAAG
>CAYNBG010000193.1:0-1919 GCA_964395495.1 uncultured Staphylococcaceae bacterium | reverse complement strand
TATTTCATTTAGAAAATGCAACTATTTTCACAATATTTCATTTAGAAAATGCAACAAATTCATTGATTTTTAATTTAGAAAATGCTATATTATAATCAAATTAGAATAAGGATAAATTGGTGAATAAAATGGAATATAAAAGGAAAATCTATAAACAAATGCTGGAACGGAAAGAAGAAACTAATAAAAACTCCGCTCTTTTAATCGAGGGAGCAAGACGTATTGGAAAAACAACTATCGTAAAAGAATTTGCGAAAAAAGAATATAAAAATTTTATATATATAGATTTTACATACACAACTGATGAAGTTAAAAATTTATTTAAAAAAATAAATCCTAATAATGCAATATCTATGGATCAGTTTTTCTCTGATTTATTTTTAATATTTGGAAAAACATTAAAAAATGGTGATTTAATTATCTTTGATGAAGTGCAACATTTTCCACTAGCAAGACAAGCAATTAAAGCGCTTGTTATTGATGGTCGTTTTGATTATATTGAAACAGGGTCACTCATTTCAATTAGGGAAAACACCATGGATATACAAATCCCATCAGAAGAAAGAAGATTAGAAATGCATCCAATGGATTTTGAAGAATTTTGTTGGGCATTTAATCGGGATGAAAAATGCAATATACTTAGAGATATATATAATCAACATAAGACAATTAGTGATAATGTTCACAAGCAACTTATGGATGATTTTAGGCTTTACTTAACATTAGGAGGGATGCCTAAGGTCATTTCATTGTATCAAGAAACAAAATCATTTATGCGTTGTGAAAAAGAAAAACAAGATATACTTAAGCTATATGAAGATGATTTAAGAAAACATGATGATAAATCTAAAACACATACATTAAATATATATAACTCGATGCTACCAGCACTAAAATCATGGTCAAGAAGAGTTAAAACAAACATTAGAAACGAAAAAATGTTACAAACTTATCAAAGATCACTTAAAGATTTAGAGGATTCAAAGATCGTAAACTCGGTATATCGATCACCCGATTTAAGTTTTGGAAATTTGATTAAAGAAGAAAACTCTTTTAAATTGTACCCACTTGATGTTGGCTTGATGTTAAGCTCATTAATTGGTGATGTTAACGAAGATTGTGAAAAAACATATATAAAAATTAGAACAGGAAATTTAGATGGAGCTAATTTTGGAATATTATATGAATCATTAGTAGCTCAAAGTTTAGTATGTAACAATAGAAAAATCTTTTACCATACATACGATTACGAAAATAAGAAATATGAAATTGATTTTGTGACATATATAAAAGGTAAATTAAATGCAATTGAAGTTAAATCAACAAAACGCTTTACCACTTCTTCACTATCATCTTTAAATCTTAAATACCCCCAATTGAAATTTAATAAGATTGTCGTTTCACCAAAAACATTAACTTATGATAATGAAATTACATATATTCCTGTATATATGACATTTTTAATTTAATTAAATAATAAAACAACTTATTTTAAAAAAAATTTAATTGGAAAAAAGTGTAAAAATATACTAAAAACATATGGAAAAAGGTGTAATTTAGGAATCACAACTATTAAATTATATACCGACCTTACCTATTTTCGGATGTTAATAGTTTAATCATTACTATATATTTTTAGCCTAATAATAATTACTATTTTCATACATTATGCATTCAACCAATTTCAATTAAAATTTATTCAGTTTCATCTAAAACTTTTTGCACTAAAATGCAAAAACTTTGTTCTAGAATAATAATGTTAATTATTATATAAATAATAAAAAATACCGATATCTTCGGTATTTTTAATTTATATTAATTTAAATATTATTTAGAAACCCATAATGCAGTTAATGTAATATTGCCTGTACTACCTTTTTTAATTGAAGTAACTGTAGTATGTTCATTAATCCATCCCA
>CAYNBG010000192.1:0-1920 GCA_964395495.1 uncultured Staphylococcaceae bacterium | reverse complement strand
CTGGCCATATGTTAGGACTTGATGATTATTATACATATGCTACAGGTATTTACTATTCAAGTAATGGTGGTCTTGATATGATGGATAGAAATGTTGGAGACCATTCTTCTTTTAGTAAATATCAATTAGGTTGGATTACACCTAAGCTTGTCGATATGTATTATCCTATAAATGGTGAAATAGAAGTTAAATTAAGACCATTTGAAAGCAGTGGTGATTCTTTAATTATACCTACTTCGAGTTATAATAATTCAGCATTTAGTGAATATATTATTTTAGAATATTATACTCCTACAGGATTAAATGAACATGATAGTAAAACTGCATATGTATCAAATAATTTATATAATACTAAACTTTATACCCAATCAGGATTAAAAGCTTATCATGTTGATTCTAGAATTGCTTATTATGATTCTGAAGGTTTTAATAGTTATATTAGTAGCGATTTATTAACATTAGATGTACCTAGTGATACTTATGGATACTATTATGTTCCTCAATCAAATACTCCTACTAGAAGTATTAATTCTAATTATAAATTAGTAACACTAATTAGTAAGCAAAATATGCTTTTATATGGTAAAAGAATGGCTAATAATAGTGATTTATTTTATGCGAATGATGAATTATCTTACGCTTCTACATCTAATTATTTTTCTAATAAAAAATTTAACAATGGCGATACATTTGACTATACCATTAGTGTAAAAAGTATTACTGATGAGTATTTAACTTTAACGATTTCAAAAGATTAAAAATTTTAAAAAAACATATTAAATCCCTATTATTTTTAGTATAATTTTATTATATAAAGGGAGTTATTTATGGATATAATTTCAACAATTAGTAATGAATTAAATATTAGAAGTAATCAAGTAGAAAGCGCTATTAAATTAATAGATGAAGGTAATACAATTCCTTTTATCGCTAGATATAGAAAAGAAGTTACAGGAAATTTAACTGATGCTGATTTAAGAAATCTTTTTGATAGATTAACATATTTAAGAAAATTAAATGAAAGGATTGATACTTGTTTAAAATCTATTGAAGAACAAGGAAAATTAACAGAAGATTTAAAAGAACAATTTTTAAATGCTTCTACATTATCTGAAGTTGAAGATTTATATAGACCTTATAAACCAAAGAAAAAAACAAGAGCTTCTATAGCTAAAGAAAAAGGATTAGAACCATTAGCTAAATATATATTAAATGGTGTAAATGATAATGATTTAGATGCATATATCACCTCTTTTGTTAATGAAGAAAAAGGCGTTAAAAATAAGGAAGAAGCACTTCAAGGTGCAAAAGATATTATTAGTGAAATTATAAGTGATGAACCTAAATATCGCTTTTTTATTAAAAAATTTATTAATGGTAATGGTTTAGTTGTTTCTAAAGAAATAAAAAAAGATGAAAAAGATACATATAACCAATATGCTGATTATAAAGAAGAAATTAAAAGAATTCCTGCTCATAGAATATTAGCTATATCAAGAGGCGAAAAAGAAGGATGTTTAAAATATACATTAGAATATGATTTTGATACTCTTTTTAATTATATTTTAAAAGATTATATTCTAAACGATTTTAAAGATATTATTAAAGAATGCATTGATGACGCCTTAAAAAGATTGATTCTTCCTTCAATTGAAAATGAAATTCAAACTGAATTATTTTCTTTAGCAGAAGATAAATCGATTATTGTTTTTAAAAAGAATTTAAGATCCTTATTGCTTTATCCTCCATTAAAAAATAAAGTTATATTTGGTTTTGATCCAGGCTTTAGAACAGGATGTAAATATGCATTAGTTAATGAATATGGTATACCTAAATTTGTAGGTGTCTCTTATTTAACTTCTAATAAAGAATACGAGGTAAATAAAGCAAAAGAAGATTTACTTAAAATATTTATGAATA
>CAYNBG010000191.1:0-1939 GCA_964395495.1 uncultured Staphylococcaceae bacterium | reverse complement strand
TATTTTTATTTAATTCAAAAATATCGCCTTGCTCTAAACTATCAAAGAAATATGAATAAGAAGCAGAAATTGGTCTACACAGCAAAAATTGGCCATATGAGTAAAAAATACGAAAATTATCATTTACATAATCAATTTTTTTATCATTTTTGATCTTTTCATAAATTTCAAAAGTAAATTTATCAGAAATAGGATGATATGCATCTAAATCTTTTAACTTTTTAATTAATAATACATGAAATTCTTCAATAGTTAATTCCATAATATCTTCTTTAAAAATAATAAGCTTTTCATATAGTTTTTGAATTGAATTAACTAATTTTTCATTTTCTAAATTTTTAAGTTTTATTTCATTTATATATTCATCTCTTTCAAATTTTGTTAACTTAGCAACATAATTATTTCTAATTCTATTTCTTAAACAAATATTCTCGTTATTAGTTTTATCAATTGAATAAGGAACATTATTCTTATCACAATAATCTTTTAATTCTTTTTTAGTAAAATTCAATAATGGTCTAATAATATGTAATTCATTTTTAAAATAATCAGGATTTAATCCATAATAAGAAACTACATTTTTTCTTTTAATTTGCAATATATATGTTTCTATTAAATCGTCTTGATTATGAGCAATAAGTATATTATTTCTTAGTTCTTTTTTAGAAATATCATCAAAAAATTTATATCTAACATTCCTAGCCCACTCTTCCATATTACCATCTTCTTTTTCGTAATATGCTTCTTTAACAAAACAAACAATATTTTTATCTTTGCAATAAGCTAATAATGAGTTTTCTTCAAAATTACTTTCTTCTCTTAAATGATAATTACAATGGCATACAATAAAATCTATGTCATTCTTAACTAACATATCAAAAAGAGCCATAGAATCAGGGCCATAACTACAACCTAATATATATTTTTTGGATTTATCTAGATTATTAATATTCATCTCTAATCCTATCCTCTATAATCTTATACATCGTTTGACTTTCTTCTTTATTTGCGTGTTCAAGCAATTTTAAAACTTCTATAGTAATTATGTGTCTTCCCAACGTTAGTATTACTATATCACCAACTTTTAAATTATATGCTGGTTTAACAACTTTACCATTAACCTGGAATTCACCTCTATCAAGTAATTCTTTTGCGATACTTCTTCTTTTTAATAATCTAGTAACTTTTAAATATTTATCAATTCTCATAAACTTCCTTCTTATTAATTTTATCTAAATTTAGTATGGTTTTCATAATTGTTTTTAATAAACTAATCCAATCGTTTCTTTTATAAACTATAATTTTCAATTTTCTTTGCGAATAAACAATTTTAATTTTATTTATATAATTTAATAAACTTGTAAATAAAGTCGAACCAATACCATTAATTGAACTAAAATCCTCAGTCAAATCAAGTGTAACTGATGAATCGAAGTCAGATAAATTTTCAAATACTGATTTATCTTCAAAATAAATATCAATTTCTCTTTTTGATAATAATACAAGGGTGGAATCAGGTATTTTACCATATATATCTCTTAATTCAGATTTTAAATATGATATATCTTCAATTGTTTTACAATCCAATATTTTTTGATATATTTCAATTTTGCTCTCATCACTTGCATAACTTGATGGAATATAGGCATCTATATTTAAATTTAAAAATACAGGCAATCTTTCATTCTTTTTAATGCCACTTTTCTTTTCTTCAATACTTTCTTTGAGTAGTTTCATATACATATCAATACCAACTTCATCGATAAAACCTGCTTGTTGAGATCCTAAAACATCACCTGCTCCTCTTATTAGTAAATCTCTTTGTGAAATTTTATAACCTGATCCTAATTCGGTAAAATCTTGTATTGATTTAAGACGTAATTTTGCTTCTTCAGTAATTTCTTTGTTTTGCTTAATCATTAAATAAGCAAAAGCCATT
>CAYNBG010000190.1:0-1958 GCA_964395495.1 uncultured Staphylococcaceae bacterium | reverse complement strand
TACTTCAACTTATTATGGTGTTGATTACGCATTCTTAAGATGGATGGGAAATACCTTATTAGTTGCGGTTTGTGATTGTGTAATTTCAACTTTCTTAGTATTATCAGTTGCTTATTGTATGTCTAAATTAAAATTTAGATTACGTAAAACTTTTATGAATCTTGCGATGATTATTGGCTTATTCCCTGGATTCTTATCGATGATTGCAATTTATTTCTTACTTAAATCAATCGGTTTAACAGGTAATCCAGATAATCCAAGTATCTCATTATTAGGTTTAATTCTTTCCTATAGCGCTGGAGCTGGATTAGGTTTCCAAGTCGCTAAAGGATTCTTCGATGTTATTCCTAATTCTTTAGTTGAATCAGCAAAACTTGATGGATGTAGTAATTTTAAGATTTTCTTAAAGATAATACTCCCATTATCTAAACCAATTATTATTTATCAAGCATTGATGAGTTTTACTGGACCATGGATGGATTTTATCTTCGCTAAAGTTATTATTGGTACAGGTAACCCTGAAAACTGGACTGTTTCAGTTGGACTATATTCGTTATTATTCGGTGAACACGCTGATACTAACTTATTTACTCAATTTGCTGCAGGTTGTGTAGTCGTTTCAATTCCAATTGTTGCGTTATTTATGTGGTTACAACGTTACTACGTCGAAGGTGTTACTGCTGGAGCTGTAAAAGGTTAATAAAGTTTATTATCAAAAATTAAAAGTCTCATCAAGAAATTGAAGTGTACCCTTTCCTATTTTGTTTAGGATTAAGGGTACACATCAAATATTTAATTTCTAAAGAGACTTTTTTTATTCATTTTAATATTATTAAAATAATTAATTGCTATCTTTATTTATTTTCTTTCCAATTAATTTATTAAATAAATATATTAAGGATGATAATCCAATTGTACCACCTACAAATAAAACAACTACAACAATTAATCTAATAGGTGAACCATCTCCAATAAATCCATACCAATCATAATTTCCATCAAGTCCGCTAGTTAGATGTGCATAATAATTTATTACATAAAATATTGCGTATAATCCCATTGGTAATAAACTAAATAAAGTGTATTTATATTTAATTTTAGGTTCATACTCAAACACTAAATAATTAATAATTGCGAGTAGTGGTATTATTAAATGGAAGAATAAATTTGCTCCAATAAAGAAAGAAAAATATCCTCTTCCGTCCATTTGAGCTACAATTGCTAAAAAGAAAACTACAACTAAAAGAGTAATCGTTATAGATGTAGTAGCAGCATGTAATAATGTCTTGATAGCTTGATTTAAATAATTTTTCCCTTTGATTAAACCAATTAATTGATAAATAAATACTATTAAACTAACTAAACCCATTAATAAATTGGATAATACAGTAAAAAATTGTAAAGATTCTAATCCATTAGTAGATAATGTCGTGCTTTTATCAAAAAACATCATATAAAACCATGCTATCATTGTTAATATAAATATTAATCCGTTTATACTTAATGAAACTATATTAAATATTTTATCTTTCATAATATCACCTCTAAGTATGTTATATTTTATATCAAATATAAAAATACACAAATAAATAATAAAAAAGACATAAGATGATCTTATGTCTTTTAAATTGATAACTAAACTTTAATAAATTATTTAAAGAATTCGTCAGCTTTTCCTTCTGAACCGAATAATTTAATTTTTTCGACACATTTAGCTTTAATAGCTTCAAATCCAGGTTTTAATAATTTTCTTGGATCGTATCCTTTTTCTTTGTTAGCAGAAGTAGGATCAGCTTTACCTGCAGCACAATATTTAATAGTAGCTTCAGCAAATACTAATTGGCAATCTGTGTTAACATTAATTTTAGATACACCATCTTTAATTGCATGAACAATTTGATCATCAGGAATACCTGTACCACCATGTAAAACAAGTGGAATATTACCTGTAGCTTTAT
>CAYNBG010000189.1:0-1978 GCA_964395495.1 uncultured Staphylococcaceae bacterium | reverse complement strand
TAATTCCTGCTGGTATTAGTAAAATTAATATCGATACAGATATAAGATTAGCTACAACAAGAAATATTAAAGAATACTTTGCAAATCATCCTGAAAAGATTGAAGGAAGTAAAATTTATCCATTATTAGTTGAAAAACCAGAATCATTTGAATATAGGTATTATTTAAAAGAATATATTAATGAACTTCAAACAAATAAAGGCTTTAATGATGAATTAAAAGCTATGATTCCTTTAATTAAAAAAGGCGCAAAAGAAATCGTTTTAACTGCTTCAGTTGAATTTGGTTCAGTTGGTGATGCTCCTTACATTAAATAATTAAATTAAGGTAATAAAAAAATGCTTCAAGTTAATTCTTGAAGCATTTTTATTTTATATATTACTTTTTATCAACAAATGAGATTACTTTAGTAGGCTCACCAACTAATGGTTTTAACCAATCAATAAATTCTTGACTTACATCATATTTATCTTCGCTCATATATTTTGTAGGAAATGTAGATTCAGTCATCATGACTTCTTCAATAGGTATTAACATAGTTTCAATTCTATATGGTTTTGAAGATATTCTTTTAATACCTGCCATAACACCATTTTTGCCTTCTAAAGCAGCTTTAGCAGCAGTTCTTCCCATTAAAATAGCTTCCGATAAATCAATTTCACTAACTAGTGAGGAAGAACATCTACAAATTAAACCAGGTTTTTCACTTCTTGCCTTAATGCCAAGTTTAGAAATTACAAGAGTTTGAAGATAACTTCCTACATCTCCAAAATATGTAGCTCTATCTGTTTTAAAGATTGGCTTAACAACAGGGACTCCATTTTTATCTTTAAGCCCTTCACTAGCAACAACAATAACTCCACCATATTTCTCGTGCTTTTCTTTTACTGTTTTTAAAAATCTATCTTCATCAAATGGAACTTCAGGGAAGAGAATGATATGAGGTGCATCTTCATTATTTTTTCTAGCCAAAGCACTACTAGCAGCAAGCCAACCAGCATTTCTACCCATAACTTCAATAATAGAAACATGAATAGGCAAAGACTTAACATCTTGAGCGCAATCTGAAACTGTTTGCATAATGTATTTAGCGCAACTAATAAATCCTGGGGCATGATCTGTTACAGAAATATCATTATCGATTGTTTTAGGTATTCCTACACATGTAATTTTATAATTTCTTTTCAAAGCATGTTTATAAATATTACCTATTGTATCCATACTTCCGTTTCCACCGGTAAATAATATATATCCAATATCATTTTTAATTAATACATCAACAATGTGTTCATATTCTTTTTCATATAAAGGAAAACGAGATGTTCCAATTGCACTTCCTGGAGTATGTATTAAAGTATCTAAATCTTCATCACTAATATTAGTTAAATCAATAAAATCTTCATTCATTAATCCAGCACTACCAAATCTTGAAGCGTAAATTTTACCATCAAATCCCTCTTCTTTTAATTCTTTAATAGCTCCAGCTAAAGATGCATTGATTACACTAGTTGGTGCTCCACCATGTCCAATAATTAAATTCTTCATTATTATATTCTCCTTCGTTTAATAAACCTTTTTACCATTAATATATGTTTCTAATAATTCATATTTTTCATTTAACACTATGAAATCCGCACTCTTTTTAGTTTTTAATGAACCAACATTATTATCAATGCCTAATAATGTAGCAGCATTTTTACTCCAAATTAAACTAGCTTCTAAATCATCACAATGTAAAAATTCTTTAACATTTTTAAAGCCATCTAATGCATTTAAGGTTGATCCAGCTCTAACATCACTTCCTACAATTTTAGCATCTTTACCTTTAACATAAATTGGTGTGAATCCAATATAATAATTTCCATCAGGAAGACCTGCACACATCAAAGAATCAGTTATGCCAATCATTTTATTTTTACCTTTAATTTTTCTTATAAACTTAACCATTTCAGGATGTACATGTACCCCATCAGTAATT
>CAYNBG010000188.1:0-1992 GCA_964395495.1 uncultured Staphylococcaceae bacterium | reverse complement strand
TTAAATAAAGGTGGTATTAATATAGGAATTATTGGTTCATGTAGAGAAGATATGGGAAGTAGTATCTCTGGAAGTATTGCTAGTGAATTTAGTTTTCCTTCTCCGATTAATTATATAAAAGAAGAATCTAATAAATTAAGAGAACAAGGTGCAGATGTTATTATTTTAGTAACTCATGATGAAGGATGTGATGATAGTGGTAATTTAGGAAGTAATTATTCAACTAAATACTCTACTTTATGTACAACGAATTCTACATATAATAAAAAATATATTGATTGTATGTTTTTCTCTCATGATCATAGAGTTAAATATGGCTATGATAATGGAGTTCCTTTTGTTGAAGGTGGTTGTGATGGGAAATATATTTCTAATATTAAATTAAGTTTAACTAAAAATAGTAGTGGATATACTTTAAATTCAGCAACAGTAGATAATCCTGAATATGCTATTAATGTTTGCTTAACTGAAAATAAAGAGATAACTGAGTTAAAGACAAATAAATATAAAGATATAATCGGAGATACTAATAAAGTTATCTATACATTTACTAAATCATATGATAAATATGCTTTTGCTAAGATTATTTGTCAAGCGATGTATTGGTATATAAATAATAATATCGATCAATTTGGTGGAATAGAAGTATCTTTAACAAGCCATAATTATGCAGGTGTAAGAAGTACAGTTAGTGCTGGAGATTTTACATTATCTAATTTAACAGAAGTATGTCCTTTTGATAATTTATTGGTAATTCAAAAATCTACTAAAACTCAAGTAAATAATATTAAAAATTCTAATTTTTTATGTACTTATGATGAAAATAATATAACTTATGATTCAAGTGGATATGCTACAATTGCTACAATATCTTATGTAGCAGAACTTGAAAATGCATCAAATTATCAAACTAGTATTAGTTACGGAGCAATAACTGCTAAAGAAGCATTGCAATATTATCTAGAAGAATTAGCTTACGGAGAATTATAGTTAAGTTTTTAAATATTAAATAATCTATTAATTAACTTGAAGTTATATTTATTAATATTATATAATTATATTATAAGAAATAAGATTTATGCTTTAAATGTTTATTTCACATCGTTGCAATTCGAAATCGTTTAATTTTTAAATGATTTTAATGGTTAAAATCTAAATTTATTAATGGGGGATCATATAATGATTAAAAATTTAGTAATGTTACCGTTCTTGCTTATAAGTAATAGCCAAATTAGTCCTGATAATTTTTTAGATAAAAATAATTTCTATTACGAAAATGATGATTTAATTGTTAAAGGAAATATATCAAATTTAAATAGTGATACGTTTGATACACAAAATTTAAATAAAGATTTATTAATATTTGATAAAAATTCTAAAATAGATGATCAATATTTTGCTTATTTTTATGATTATGAATCAAAGCAAGAACATTATTTAGAAACAAATTCAACAGATGATGAAAATTTAGTTGAGGATTTAAATAGTTTTTATAAAGAATCTAATACTGCTATCAATAATGAAAGTGTTATGGTTTGTTCTAATGATGTAAGTAGTAATTTTAAAGAAGTATTTGCTAGTTCGTTTACAAAAATTGCTAAACCATATGGAAGAATAACATATAATTATTCATTAAATGAATATGAATTTTCTTCAATATCTAGCTTATATATTTTACAAGTTAGACAACAATTTATTTGCGGAGCAACTTGTATTGCTAACGATGAAAATGGATATGGCTATTATTATAATAGTGATAGCTATACGCATATTAAATCTTCACAAAGTGTAACTGATATGGGTTATGATGATGTTATATATAGTGGTGAACCAGTTTTTAAAGATGCTTATCCTGTTCCTCAGCCAACAAGTGTTACTATTTCTTCAAGTTATAGCACAGGAATTACAATAGGTAAATCAGATAATTATGGTTTTAGTTGTTCTGAACTTTTAAACGAGTCTCATGAATATACTTTTAATTTAAGTTTAGGA
>CAYNBG010000187.1:0-1993 GCA_964395495.1 uncultured Staphylococcaceae bacterium | reverse complement strand
GTAATTCGATTTGATTTTCATTTAAGATTTTTTGTTTAAAGAAACCATATTCATATCTAATACAGTTTCCATTTCCAGGAAGACCTAAACTTGCGATACTATCAAGAAAACAAGCAGCTAAACGTCCTAAACCACCATTTCCTAAACCTGCATCATCTTCCATATCTTCAAGTTCACCGATATCAATACCTAAATCATCTAATCCTTCTTTACAAATATTAAATATTCCTAAATTCATCATATTAGATGTTAAAAGTCTTCCAATTAAAAATTCCATTGAAAAATAAATTAATTGCTTATCATTGTGATCAGCAATATATTGACGAGTATTTCTCCAGTTTGCACCAGAATAATCTCTAACAAGTTCACCTAAAATATCGTATTTTTCATAGATATGAGCATCTTTAGGGCTTTTACCATATTTTGCTGTTAATCTAGAAAGATATAATTGTTTAAATTCTTCTTTATTATTAAATAACATAATTTTTCCTCTTATTCCTTAATATATTTAAAGTAGCATGCTGCAAAACCTGCTAATTTAATCGTCATTTTAAATGGTTTACCATCACATCCATAGTTACATGTATGTAATTGAAGACCATTATAAGCATTACTTCCATCATAAACATCTTTATCAGTGTTAAGTATTTCTTCATACGTTCCTTCTCTATCCATTCCAATATCATAATTTTCATAATAATTTGGAGTCATATTAAACACACAAACAATATGAGAATCACCTACTCTTCTTTCAAAAGCAAACACAGAATCTTTAGAGTTATCAACCATAAGCCAGTTAAAATGAACTGAATTATGTTCTTCAACATGAAGAGCTTGTTCATGTCTATAAATTAAGTTTAAATCTCTAACAAGACGTGATACTGAATCGTGTTTAGGGAATCTTTTTAAATCCCATGGTAATGATTTATTTTCATTCCATTCATCCCAAGAAGCTAATTCATTTCCCATAAAATTAAGCTTTTTACCAGGATGAGCAAATTGATAAGCATATAAGTTTCTAATTAAAGAGAACTTTTGATCATAATCACCCCACATTTTATTTAAAATAGTCCCTTTTCCATGTACAACTTCATCATGCGATAAAGGTAACATGAAGTTTTCACTATAGAAATAAGCCATAGAGAAAGTCAATTTATTATGATCAAATTTTTTATAAACTGGATCTAAAGCATAATATTTTAATGTATCATTCATCCAACCTAAATCCCATTTATAATCAAAGCCTAATCCGCCCCACTCAGTAGGTTTAGTAACCTTCGTAAAGTCAGTTGAATCTTCAGCAATCATCATTACATTATCATGAGCAATATGAATTTTTGCATTTAATCTTTTAATAAATTCAGTAGCACCAGTATTTTCTCCATTTGCTTTATTTCCATCCCAATAAACAACATTAGAAATCGCATCACATCTAATTCCATCAAAATGGAAATAAGAAATAAAGTAATTCATCGCGCTCATCAAGAAGCTTCTAACAGGATCTTTTCCTAAATCAAAGTTTAAACTACCCCAAGAATTGAACATATGTGTATCTGAATATTCATACAAACATGTACCATCATATTTTGCTAAAGCCCAAGGATCATTTGCGAAGTGAACAGGAGCAAAATCTAAGATAACTCCAATTCCTGCTTGGTGCATTCTATCAACAAATGACATAAGTTGCATAGGATTACCATAACGAGAATCTACACTATAAAATCCTGTTGCTTGATATCCCCAACTTCCATCAAATGGATATTGACAGATAGGCATAATTTCAATATGAGTAAATCCCAATCCTTTAACATAAGGTATTAAATAATCGGCAATTTCTTCATAACTTAAATTACGACCATCAATTTTGCCTTTCCAAGAACCTAAATGTAATTCGTAAATACTTACAGGTCTATCAAAATTTCTAGTTCTAGAATCTAAGAATGGCCTATCATGCCATATAAATCCTTCAATATTAAATAATCTTGAGCATGTA
>CAYNBG010000186.1:0-2017 GCA_964395495.1 uncultured Staphylococcaceae bacterium | reverse complement strand
TGGAAAAAAGTAAAGTGTATTTTATTAAAGATATCACACCTGAAAATATATTAAAGATTTATAAACAATTAGGTATTAATCTTACTGGTAAAATAGGTATTAAATTTCATAGTGGAGAAGATGGTAATCAAAACTTTTTAACTTATGATTATTTTCTTCCTATTCAACAAGAATTAAATGCTTCTTTAATTGAATGTAATACTGCTTATGATGGAGCTAGAGATACGCTAGAAAAACATAAAGAATTGATGAAAAAACATGAATGGTCAACTCATTTTAATGTAGATATCTTAGATAGTGAATCTCCAGATTTAGAACTTGATATTCCTAATGGAAAAGCTATTAAAAAAGATTTTGTTGGTAATCATTTAGCCAATTATGATGGAATGTTAGTTTTATCTCACTTTAAAGGCCATCCAATGGGTGGATTTGGTGGAGCGCTAAAACAATTATCAATTGGATGTGGCTCTAGTTATGGTAAAAAATATATCCATGGGGCAGGTAAACCTGAAGGAAATTATTGGAGAACTAAGCAAGAATTATTTATTCAAGCAATGGCTGATGCAGCTTATGCTGTAAATAATTATTTTAAAGGAAGAGTTGCTTATATTAATGTTATGAAAAATATGAGTGTAGATTGTGATTGTTGTGCAGTTGCAGAAGATCCTTGTTTAAAAGATATAGGTATTTTAGCATCTCTAGATCCAGTAAGTTTAGATAAAGCTTGTATTGATTTAATTAGAAATGGTGATGATAAAGGTAAGGCTCATTTCTTAAAAAGAGTTGAATCAAGAAAAGGTGAATTGATATTAACTGATAGTGCTACGCTTGGAACTGGCTCATTAGACTATGAATTAATCGAAATAAAATAGAAAAATATTGATAAAGTGTTTGACTTATATATTCTAAAAGAATATAATTTACAAGACACGATTTCTATGAAGTGATTTTTGTCCCGGTAAGATGAAATTTATTAAGAAAGGAAATTGATTGTATGAATAGAGAAACTACAAATTTAAAGAAAGAAGAAATTGTTCGTAAGTGGTATGTTGTAGACGCTACAAATAAGCCTCTTGGAAGATTAGCAAGCGAAATCGCTACTTATTTAATGGGTAAAGAAAAACCAACTTGGACTCCAAACCAAGATTGTGGAGATTTCATTATTGTTATCAACTGCGAAAAAGTATCAGTAAGCGGTAATAATATTATGACAAATAAAAAATATTATAACGTTAGTGGATACAACGGCGGTATGAGAATCAGAACATTAAAAGAAATGCTTGAATCATATCCAGAAGAACTTATGGAAAGAGCAGTTTGGGGTATGTTACCTAAAGGAAGACTTGGCAGAACTATGGCTAAGAAATTATTCGTTTATAAAGGTGAAAAACATAATCACGAAGCTCAAAAACCAGAAGTATTAACTTTTAAGAAATTAGGAGGAGATAAATAATGGCTACAAAGAAAGAATATTACGGTACAGGAAGAAGAAAGACTTCAATTGCTAAAGTTTGGCTTTTCCCAGGAACTGGTAAAATCGAAGTAAACGGACTTGATGTTAAAGCTTATTTCCCAATGGCTACATTAGTCTTAGACTTAAAACAACCTCTTCAAGTATTAGGTGCTGAAGAAAAGTATGATGCTAAAATAACTGTTGTTGGTGGTGGTTATAGTGGTCAAGCAGGAGCTGTAAGACTTGGTATTGCAAGAGCTCTCCTTGAAGCACATGAAGATAGAGCAACACTTAAAGCAGCTGGCTTATTAACACGTAATTCAAGATCTAAAGAAAGAAAGAAATACGGTCTTAAGAAAGCTAGAAAAGCAAGTCAATTCTCAAAACGTTAATCTTTATATCAAAGGCACAGTTCAACTGTGCCTTTATATAGGAAAGATGCTAGTAATATGCAAAAAATGCTTGATTTTAATTCGTGTTTCTTGTATATTATTAAAGCACATCTATTGTATGGGCCTTTAGCTCAGCTGGTTAGAGCGCACCCCTGATAAGGGTGAGGTCGAT
>CAYNBG010000185.1:0-2021 GCA_964395495.1 uncultured Staphylococcaceae bacterium | reverse complement strand
GCAAATTGTCCTGTTAATATAAATATTCCTGATTTCATACATCAAGTTGCTTTAGGTAATTTTGAAAAAGCATATGAAATCATATCTGAATCAAGTTCTTTACCTGCTGTTTGTGGTAGAGTTTGTCCTCAAGAAAGTCAATGTGAAGGAAAGTGTACAAGGGGTATTGGAATTGATCCTGTAACTAAAAAGAAAAAGGAATCAGTTGCTATTGGTAGACTTGAAAGATTTGTTGCTGATTACCATAATGCTCATTCAACTAATGAAGTTAAAAAACCTGTATTAAATGGTCATAAAGTTGCTGTTATTGGTAGCGGTCCTAGCGGATTAACCTGTGCAGGTGATTTAGCAAAAAAAGGCTATGATGTTACTATATTTGAAGCCTTACATTTAGCTGGAGGTGTTTTAGTTTATGGTATTCCTGAATTTAGACTTCCTAAATCTATCGTTCAAAAAGAAGTTGATGGATTAAAAGCTTTAGGCGTTAAAGTTGAAACCAATATGGTAATTGGTAGAGTTATTACTATTGATGAACTCCAAAAAGAATATGGTTTTGAAGCAATATTTATTGGTAGTGGTGCTGGACTTCCTAGATTTATGGGTATTCCAGGTGAAAATTTAAAAGGTGTATATTCTGCTAATGAATTTTTAACAAGAACTAATTTAATGAAAGCATATTTAGAAGATAGTGAAACTCCAATAGAACATGCTAAAAATGTTGCAGTTGTAGGTGGAGGAAATGTTGCAATGGATGCAGCAAGGTGTGCTTTAAGACTTGGAGCAGAACATGTATATATTGTATATAGAAGAAGTTTGGATGAACTTCCTGCTAGAAAAGAAGAAGTAGAGCATGCTATGGAAGAAGGTGTTGAATTTAAACTATTAAATAATCCAGTAGAAATCTTAGGTGATGAAAATAAAATAGTTAAGAAGATGAAAGTTGAAAAAATGGTTTTAGGTGAACCTGATGAAAAAGGTAGAAGAAAACCAGTTGGTACTAATACATATGATGAATTAGATGTGGATTGTGTAATTATCGCTATTGGAACAAGCCCAAATCCTTTAATTAAGTCAACAACAGAAGGATTAGAAGTTAATAATCATGGTTGTTTAATCACTAAAGATGAAAGTGGATTAACAACAAGAGATAATGTTTTTGCTGGAGGCGATGCTGTAACTGGAGCAGCTACTGTTATTCTTGCAATGGGAGCTGGTAAAAAGGCTGCTAAAGCAATAGATGAAAAATTATCCAGTAAATAGTGTAATATTTTAAAGATGAGTTGATATACTCATCTTTTTTAATTAAAAATTGTATAATAATTATTATGATTGTTTATTTAATCATTTAATATTTATTTGATTATGATGTTATTTGAATTTAGGTTAGTTTAAAAATAAAGCAGGGGATAAAGGCATGAAAAAAACTAAAAATGGTCTAGGTATTAGAAAGTGGTTGATTTTTATTATAGTAGGAATTGCTGGTCAATTTGCTTGGTGTGTTGAGAATATGTATTTAAATTCATACATTGCTTATTTGAATTTTAATGCACCTGCTGATGGTAAATTTGATTATAGTTTAATGATTGCTTTAACTACTGCATTTAGTGCGATTGTTGCTACCTTAACTACTTTATTTATGGGAACACTAACTGACAAAATTAATAAAAGAAAATTATTTATATCTTTAGGCTATATTATTTGGGGTGTTGCTACTGCAAGTTTTGGATTAGTTAATGTAAATAATGCTAATGCTATAATTCCTATTTCTATGTCTGCTAGTAGTGCTGCTATTATGGTTATAGTAATTGATTGTGTTATGACTTTCTTTGGATCTACTTCAAATGATGCTGCATTTAATTCCTATTTAACTATTAATACACCAGAAGATAAAAGAGCAAAAGTTGAGGGCGTTATGTCTATTCTCCCATTAATTGCAATGTTGATTATATTTGTTGGACTTAACTCTTTTACTACAAAAGATGCAGGATATAGATGGGATTTATTCTTTTATATTATAGGCG
>CAYNBG010000184.1:0-2022 GCA_964395495.1 uncultured Staphylococcaceae bacterium | reverse complement strand
TTTAATTTCAGTAGAATCTGTATATGTAACAATACCATCACTAATAGCAACTACAGCTAAACCTGAGTCTCTAGCAATTGGGTTTTCTAAACCTGTTCCAACAAATGGAGCATGTGGTCTTAATAAAGGTAATGCTTGACGTTGCATGTTAGCACCCATCAAAGCACGAGTATTATCATCGTTTTCAAGGAAAGGAATACAAGCTGCAGCAACTGAAACAATTTGCATTGGAGATTCATCGACATAATCGACATCTTCTCTATTAGCTAAAATGTTTTGACCATTAAATCTTGCGACAACTTTATCACCTTTAAGATATCCATTTTCAATATCTTCTTTAGTAGCTTGAGCGATAATGTGATCATTTTCATCATCTGCAGAAAGATAAACTGCATCTTCAATAATCTTACCTGTAGCTTTGTCAACTGGTCTATATGGAGTTTCAATAAATCCATATTTATCAACTTTAGCATATGTAGCTAAATTGTTGATTAAACCAATATTTTGACCTTCAGGTGTTTCAATAGGACAAATACGTCCATAATGTGTAAAGTGGACATCACGGACTTCCATAGAAGCTCTATCACGTTTTAATCCACCTGGACCTAAAGCTGAAATTCTTCTTTTGTTAGCAAGTTCAGCTAATGGGTTTGTTTGATCCATGAATTGGGATAATTGAGAACTTGCAAAGAATTCATTGATTGCACTTGTTAAAGGTTTAATAGAAATTAAACTCTTAATATTAAATTCTTTACCATCACCGTTTCCAGTAATAGAAATTCTCTTATCTGTATTTTTAGTAATCTTTGTTAAACCAATTCTAAATTGAGTTTGGATAAGTTCACCAATACATCTAATACGTCTATTGGATAAGTGATCGATATCATCAGTATCACCAAATCCATCCATTAAATTCATAAAATATGAGAAAATAGCAAGAATATCACTAAGTGAAATTCTAGCTAATGTTGAATTTAAATCTGTTCCGATAACTTTAGAAACTAAAGTCTTGCTTTCATCAGCATAAACTTTAACAATATTAACAATTGTTCTTTCAATATTTTCTGGGTTATCTGAATTTACTAAAGCCATATCTTTGAGTAAAGCTAAATTCATATGATCTGTTAAATCATATTGATGAGCACCTTTTTCAAAGAATTCTTCATCTTTTAACTTTTCAACGATTTCTTTAGTTAATAAATCGCCTTTTGAATAAACGATTTCTCCATCGCTTGAAATTAAATCTTCAGCTAAGTATCTATCAACTAATCTATTATAAATACCTAATTTGTTGTTGTATTTAAATCTTCCAGCTGGACCTAAGTCATATCTTTTATTGTCAAAGAATTTTTGAACTAAGAAACTAACAACACCGTTTTCAGTGATAGGTTCGCCTGGTTTTAATTTTCTAAAGATTTCTTTTAAAGCTTTAGAGGATGATGTGATATCCTTATCTTTTTCTAATGTTAAAGCAAGTGATTCTCTATCACCAAATAAATCTTTAATAGTTTCATCTTGTTCTAATCCGATAGCTTTAAGTAAAACTGATGCAGGCATTTTTCTTTGTCTATCAATTCTAACCCAAAGAATATTTTTGATATCACTTTCAAATTCAAGCCATGTACCACGGCTAGGAATTAAATCTGCGTTATATACATTTTTACCAAGTTTGTTATCAAATGTCTTGGATAAATATGCTCCTGGAGATCTAACGATTTGAGAAACAATAACTCTTTCTTTACCATTGATAACGAATGTACCGCTATCACTCATTAATGGGATATTTCCCATAAAAATTTCTGAATCTGTAATTTGACCAGTATTTTTATCATGAAGTCTAAAAGTAACGTAAAGAGGTTTAGAATATGTTAAATCTTTTTCTTTACATTCTAAGAAAGAATGTTCACTTTCTTCTAAACGATGTGAAACGTAATCGATTGTTAATGTTTTAGAATAGTTTTCGATAGGGAAAACATCTCTTAAAACTTCTTCGATTCCTTCACGTAAGAATTTATTGTAAGA
>CAYNBG010000183.1:0-2048 GCA_964395495.1 uncultured Staphylococcaceae bacterium | reverse complement strand
TAGAATAAGATTCTTCTTCAAATTTTTTCTTTTCAAAATCTTCTCTAGCATAAGTTTTAACAACTCTCATGCCACGGATATCTTCTTCTATTTTTTCGTTTAAATCATCATAAATTTTAAATAATTTTTCAAATCTTTTATTAGCTTGTATCATAATAACAACAAGAGGAATTGCAATTAAAGGAATTAAAATAGCAAATATCCAGCTTAAACGTGGGCAAATTATGATAAACATAATAAATGAGAATATAAACATAATTGGTGCTCTAAATGCCATACGAATTGAAATCATATATGCCATTTGAATATTGTTTATATCTGTTGTTTGTCTTGTAATTAAACTTGATGGAGAGAATTTATCGATGTTTTTAAATGAAAACTCTGTAGTTTTTCTAAACATATCCTCTCTTAAATTTTTTGCAAATCCACATGCAGCTTTAGCACTAAATCTTCCTGACATAACTCCGCATGTAAATGAACACATAGCAACAACAACTAATATACCTGCAAACAATAATACAGTATATAAGAAATTACCAAATCCAAATGGATCAGGTTCAGCATTTAATCCTGATTTAAAGTTTTGATAATCAGTTAAGAAGTTTAATAAATACATCATAACAAATGGTAAAACACATTCAAATGCTGTTTCTAAAGCAATAAATACAATAGATAAAATAGATGGTGTTTTATATTCTCTAACACTCTTTAATAAGTATTTAATAGCTTTACCTAAAGTTACTTTATTTTTGTCTTTCTTTTTCATACTAATTAATAGCTCCTTTCTTTACTTTTAATAATAAATCATCCAATAGATCAATCTCTTCTTTAGATAAACAAGATAATGAATCCTTAGCAATATCAGACATATTTTTCTCGCTTTTTTCATGTAGATCGATACCTTTTTCAGTTAAAACAATATGTCTTTTTCTTTGATCTAATGGATCAACTTCTAAAGATATTAAACCTTCATTTTTCATTCTTTCAATAGTGTCGTTAACACTACTTCTAGAAACACAAAATTCTTTTTCGATATCTTTTTGAATAATTACTCGTCCTTCTTTACTTTGAGAATATAAAAAGTTAACGAGAATACAATACAAGCTATTATTACCTTGTAATACATCTATCTCGTTCATTCTTTTTCCCATATAGTTGTCTAGGAATAAGATGGTTTTAAATACTTCGTTACATACCTCTTTTTTCATAAATTAATCCGAGTTCGGAGTATATTTTAAGACACATTATTTTTAATGTCAATAAAAAAATTAAGATTTTTTAAGTCTTAATTTTTTCTTAATTTTTGATTAGCGAGTTTAATTAAAATTAATGCATAACTACGTTATAATTTAATAAAAAAATCAATAACAAAATATACAAAGTTAATATAACTAAAAATACTAAAATCGATACAGAGACTCCAATTATAAACTTTCTTTTACTAACAACATTAAGTTGAAAAGAGAAATTTATAACAGAATATAATGAATAAGCACCAATTAAGCAACCGGATAAAATAAATACAACAAGTAATGCGGTTCTCGTATTAATCAATAAGCTTTCTCTAGCATCATATGATTCCGAGTACGAATTATCTGTTCTAAACCATCCACAATTATTAGCCATATTATAAATATTTTTATACAGTAAATAGATAATTAAAGTAAAAGCAACTGCAAGAAATAAAGCTATTATACTTCTTGTTATTACTTTTTTAAATTCATCTTTTTTTATAACATTATTTTCCATATTTTTCTCCTATAAAATTAATTTAGTTGCAGTTACATAATTTGGATTTTGACCTTTAGAATTAGTAAAAGCAACTTTGCCTGTAATTCTCATATTGAATTTATTATGAACATTTAAATTATTTTCATATTTATTGCATTCAAATATATATCCTAAATTAGCAAAATTAGTTACTTCTCTATTTGTATTATCGTTATATAAATATTTAAAATTCCATTGATATTCATTTATATCTTCACCATTTTGAGATGATAAAGAAGGTATAGATGTTGCATAAGACTTACTATAAGACATTCCTA
>CAYNBG010000182.1:0-2049 GCA_964395495.1 uncultured Staphylococcaceae bacterium | reverse complement strand
TATGGGACATGTTGATCATGGTAAAACAACATTAATTGATGCTATTAGAAATTCTAACTTAGTCGCTGGTGAATTTGGTGGTATTTCTCAAGAAATCGGTGCTTATGTTAAAGAATTTAATGGCCAAAAAATCACATTTATTGATACTCCAGGGCACGAAGCTTTCTCTGCTATGAGAGCAAGAGGTGCTAGTGTTACTGATATCGTAATTTTAGTTGTAGCTGCAGATGATGGTGTTATGCCTCAAACAATTGAAGCTATTGATCACGCTAAAGCTGCAGGCGTTCCAATTATTGTTGCAATAAATAAAATAGATGTTCCTGGTGCAAATCCAGATAAAGTTTTAAACGAATTAATGCAACATGATGTTATCGCTGAAAGTTATGGTGGAGATGTTATGACTGTAGAGATTTCAGCTAAAAAGAAAATTGGTATTGAAAACTTATTAGATGCTGTTTTAGTACAAGCTGAAATGCTTGAATTAAAAGCAAATCCTGATAGATATGCTATCGGTACTGTTTTAGAAGCTGAACTTGATCCAGGATGTGGACCTAAAGCTACTTTACTTGTTCAAAATGGTACATTATTAAGCAGTGATTATGTCGTTGTTGGTACAGTTTATGGAAAAGTTAGAAGAATGACTAACGAACATAATAAAGTATTAAAGAGTGCAACTCCTTCAATACCTGTTTCAATTATTGGTTTAAGCGAAGTTCCTTTAGCTGGCGATCGTTTTATGGCTTTTCCAACTGAAAAACAAGCAAAAGATATCGCTTTAAAAAGAAAAGTAAGAAAGATTGAAGAAGAAAGAGCTGCTACAGGTGGAGTTACTTCACTTGATGATTTATATTCTAAAATAAATGAAGGTCAATTAGCTCAAATTAATATCATTTTAAAAACAGATTCAACAGGAAGTGCTGAAGCTGTTAAAGCAAGTCTTGAAAAATTAAATAATGATCAAGTTAAAATTAATATTATAAGAGCTGCAGCAGGGGCTATTTCTGAATCAGATTTATTATTAGCAAGTGCATCTAATGCTATTGTTTATGGATTCAATGTTAGACCTAGTGCATTTATTAAAAACAAAGCTATTGAAGAAAAAGTAGAAATTAGACTTCATAGAATTATTTACGCTTTAATTGAAGAGATGGAAGCTGCTATTAAAGGACAAATGAAAAAAGAAGAAGTTGAAAAAGTATTAGGACAAGCTGAAGTTAGAAGTGTATTTAAAGTTAGTAAAGTTGGAAGCATTGCTGGATGTATGGTTACAGATGGATTAATTAAAAATAATGCTAAAGTAAGAGTTTTACGTGATGGAAGTATTGTTTATGAAGGTGAAATCGACTCATTAAAGCGTTTCAAAGATGATGCTAAAGAAGTAAAACAAGGCTATGAATGCGGTATTAAAATTTTAAACTTCAACGATGTTCATGAAAATGATATTTTAGAAGCTTATGAAATGGTAGATAAGGAATAAATATGGCTAATCAACAAAAAAGAATAAAAGCAATTATTGATAAAAATATAAGAGATATTCTTCTTTTTGATGTCAAAAACGAAGTAGGATTTTTAACAGTTACTAAAGTTGATGTAACTGATGATTATTCATTTGTTAGAGTTTATGTATCATTTTTTGACCATCCTAATGAAAACTTTAAAAAATTATGTAAGGCTAAAGGTTTTGTTAAATCGAGTTTAGCAAAAAGAATTTCTTTAAGAAGAAGTCCAGAAATAGAATTTATTTTAGATGATGGATTTTTTAAAGAAAAACATATAAACGATTTATTAAATAAAGAAAAAATTGAATTAGAAGAACTTAAAAAATAAATAAGATTTAAAAATAAGAGAATATGTAAAATATTCTCTTTTTTTTGTAGTTAAATTAAATCTAATTTGATACAATTTAAATATGAATATTGAAGAAATTATTGAAAAGAAAAGAGATGGTTATAGATTATCTCGTGAAGAAATTCATTTTTTTATTGATGGATATTGTAAAGATAATATAAAAGATTATCAAGCTAGTGCTTTACTTATGGCTATTTATAT
>CAYNBG010000181.1:0-2057 GCA_964395495.1 uncultured Staphylococcaceae bacterium | reverse complement strand
TTGTATATATCATTATATTCATATGTAAATTTCTTCTTTAATACATCTTTTTTAACTTGAGAAAGATATGTTAAATTAATATTAATTCTATCAAGATTATGTTGTATACAATAAATTAAGGCATATATTTCAGCTTGAGCTAAATGCCATTCTTTATTATTAGTATAAAACTCTTCTAATGAAGTATTTGTAGTTTTAATTTCATCTATTGTTATTTCTTTACCAAGCAATACTCCATCAGCTCTTCCATCTATAGTAAGTTTATAATTATTAACAATAAATGTTTCTTTTAAATATACTTCACTAATATATCCTTCGCCTTGTCTTGCTTGATAATACTTATGCATTGAAGTACCTTCAAGCATTGTAGCAACATTAAAAACACGGTCATCAATATCACCTTTTCTAAATAAAAAATCTACTATTTGATGACAAGATACTTTAAGTTCAATCATTTAATTTATCATTAACTTTAAATGTATTCATATTGCCATTATAAAAATCTTTATATGACATTATTTTTTTACCACTTCTTTGTATTTCTTCTACTTTAATAGATCCATTAATACATCCGATTATAAAATCATGTTTATCGTATTTTAATACTGTAGAAGGATTACCAACCATATTAGATATACTAGCTTTTAATATTTTTATCTTTTCATTATTAAAGGTGAAATATCCTCCTGGTTCATAACTTAATCCTCTTATCTTATTAAATACTTCTTTATAATCTTTATTAAAGTCTAATATTTCATCTTCTTTTTTGATCTTTTTTGTAAATGTTACTTTATTTTCGTCTTGTTTAATACCATTATTAAAGCCATTAATAACAGATTCTATACCTATAACAAAAGCATTATATGCACATTCTTTAAGTTTATTAGTTAAAGAAGTATAGTTATCACTATCTTCTATTACTACTTTTTCTTGATAAAATATTCTACCTGCATCCATCTTATCTATCATTTCCATTAAGGTAATTCCAGTTTCTTTATCTCCATTTAATAAACTATATTGAATAGGAGATGCTCCTCTATATTTGGGTAATAATGATCCATGAAGGTTAAAGCAACCATATTTAGGCATATTTAATACTTCACTAGGTACAAGTTGACCATAAGCTAATGTTAAAATAATATCTATTTTTAAATTAGATAAAAAAGAATAATTTTCTTTTAATTTAATAGGTTGATATACAGGAATATTGTATTTTAAAGCCACTTCTTTAACAGGAGATGGTGTTAATATTGCTTTTCTTCCAAATGGTTTATCAATTTGAGTTACTACTCCTATAATGTTATATCCTTCTAGGATTAATCTTTCTAAAACATAACTAGATATACTAGGTGTACCAAAATAAACTATATTTAATTTCTTTATATTTTCCATATTATTAATTATAAAATAATAATTAATAAAGTTGTAGATTTAAATAATTTATATTTGATCTTAAATTAAATTAATAATTGATTTATAATTTTTGTGTATGATTGTAAATGATTATTTAAACAATTTAATTAACGCATTTATTGATGATAGCAAAGAAACAAATGGTATTTTTTCACCTGAATTCATTTATAATTCAAATAAAGTTAATGATAAAAGAAAAGTATTTACTTCTATTTTAAATAATTTAGAAGAATGTGATGAATTTATTTTTAGCGTTGCTTTTATAAACGAATCAGGCTTATCTTTATTTAAAGAAATATTTAAAACATTAGAGAAAAAAGGTATTAAAGGCAAAATTTTAACAACTAATTATTTAAATTTTACTGAACCTAAAGCTTTAAAAGAATTATCATTATATAAAAATATAGAAATTAAAATGTCATATTTAAATGAACAAAATAATACTGGATTTCATACAAAAGGTTATATCTTTAGATATAAAGACAATTATAAAGTTATTATCGGTAGTTCTAATATGACTCAAAGCGCTTTAACAACTAATAACGAATGGAATAACGAAATTATTGGATCAAAAGATGGAAAAGTTATTAAAAACATATTAGAAGAATTTTTAGATTGTGTTAATGCAGAAAATGCAAAAGAAA
>CAYNBG010000180.1:0-2071 GCA_964395495.1 uncultured Staphylococcaceae bacterium | reverse complement strand
TGTTGTACCTAAGTCAATACCTAATATAATTTCTTTTGCCATAATTAATTCCTCCTATTAAGCAATATTTTCTTCACTTTCTTTTTTAGTTTCTTCACTAGAAACTTCTTTATGTTTACTTGTTACAACCATTGCTGCTCTAATTAAATGATCATAGAGTTTATAGCCTTTTGTGTTAACCTTTTTAACAAGGTTTTCTTCTCCATCATCTTCAACAGTTTCTACAGCATGCATTGTAGCAACGTTAAACTTCTCATCAATTTTAGGATCAATTACTTGGATTCCTTCATTTTGAAGTACATTTATCAATTGAGAATAAACATATTTAAATCCTTGTAAGTAATTCTTTGTCTCTTCGCTAGTAACATTAGCATTAAGAGCTATATCAAATGCATCTAATATAGGTAATAATTCATCTACAAATCCTTCTACTCTATATTTAATGACTTCTTGATGATCCTTTTGAATATCTTTTCTTAAATTAGCCATATCTGCATAAGCTTTATAGTATTCATTTTTCCAATGTTCCATATCAGCTTTAAGTTTTTCGATTTCTTCGTCTTTTTTAGCTAATTTCTTTTTAAAAGATGCTTTCATATTAACTGGTTCATCATTTTTTGATTCATCAGTTTCTACTTCTTCTTTATTTTCTTCCATCTTTTTCTCTTCTTCCATATTCCTTCCTTTCTAGGTCACTTAAATGATAAGCAACCATTTCAGTAATATAATCTAAATATTTAAGTACCTTACTATAATCCATTCTAGTAGGACCAACTACTGCAATCTTACCAATATCTTGAGTTGAGTTAGGTACTTTAATATTTTTAGTAATAATCGAGATATCTTTAAGTTCACCATTACCAATTGATATCATTGTTTCTTCGCTATCGTCAAACATTTTATTTAATCTATATGGATGAGATAGTAAGTTAACTAATGTTCTAGTTTCTTTAATGTTATCTTTGAATTCTGGTTGATCAAGAAGATAATCTTTACCATAGAATTGGCTATTTCTTTTAATGATGAAGTCTTTTAACATACTCATAAATAATCTATTAATATAGTTAAATTCAACTTCGTAGTCTTTAAATTCATTTTTAATATCACTTAATTTTTGGAAGATATCTACAAGTCGAGTTCCATTAACTAAGTTATCTATTTTATTAACACAAGAGATTAATGTTATCATTTCTTCATCTTTAGGAAGAATGAATGTTTTGTTTTCACAATATCCTCTATCTGTAATAAATAGTAAGGTGAATTTAGACAAACTCAATTCTACACATTCAATTTTTCTAATTCTTTCAGCAAACACATTAGGTCCTAAATAACAACTTGCAAGTTGAGTCATGTTGGATAACATCTCACATGATTCATACAATAAGTCTTCTACAGAAGTTGAATTATCGACTAATCTATCAATTTCGTATTTAATAGTTTTATCGATCTTATCACTTCTTAATTTAGTAACGTAATATCTATAACCATTGATTGATGGGATTCTTCCGCTTGATGTATGAGTTTTTTCAATATAACCCATTTCTTCAAGTTCCATCATCTCATTTCTAATGGTTGCACTAGAATAGTTTAATTTATGTTTCTTTAAAAGAGATTTACTTCCAACTGGTTGAGCAGTTTCAATAAAATCTTCAACTATATATTTTAATATAACTTCCCATCTTTTAAGTTTCATATATATAACCTTTCTAGCACTCGATTTTTTCGTTTGCTAATTATATTATACACATAAATTTAGCACTTGCAAGTGAAAAGTGCTAAAAATTTTATTTTTATATTAACTTAACTAAAATGCTATCCAATGTATAGATATATTTTTTATTAACTTTAAATCTATATTTAGTTAATTTAACGATTTTTTCTTTAATTAATTGATCGATTATATCTTTTTTACTTAAATAAAAATCTTCATTAAATCTTTCTTTATATTTTGATAATAAGAATCCTTTTTCAAGTCTAAGATTAGTTAATAAAAAATATTCTTTATCATCTTTTATAGATACCATTTCTTTTTCAATATTATTTATTCCTTTTATATATGAAGAAATATTAG
>CAYNBG010000179.1:0-2085 GCA_964395495.1 uncultured Staphylococcaceae bacterium | reverse complement strand
AACTATGAAAGATATTTCTTCTTCAATGGTAAGACAAAATGGAAATAATTATGTTAGGGTAGTTTTTAAAATCGCATGTTTAGAGAAAGAAAAGATCAATAATTATTTAAGTCAAGTAAGTATTGCTTGTAACCCAATTGAAGTAAAAATTTTGCATTAAACTCACAATTTTTAGCTAGATATATTGTATATATATCTAGCAAAAATTAAAAAAGCCTTTTTGAGGGCTTTTTATTAAATAAATTTTAAAAAGGAGTAATTAATATGGATATTATATATGGTACTAACACTGTTATGAGTTCTTTAAAACTTGGAAGTGTTAAAAAACTTTATTTAGCAAAGGGGTACTCAAATAATAAAATTCTTGAAGAAGCTAAAAAAAGTGGTGTCGATGTATTTTTTGTTGAAAAAAGCGAACTTGATAAGATATCACATCATGCTTTACACCAAGGCGTTGTTGGCTATGTTAAAACTAAGGAAGTTTTATCTTTTGATAATTTATTAGATAAACTTAAAAATGTTAAAAATCCTTTACTAGTTATGTTAGATGAATTAAATGATCCACATAATTTAGGTGCAGTATTAAGAAGTGGTGATGCTTTCTCAATTGATGGAGTAATCTTTAAAAGCAATGGTCAAGTTAAATTAAATGAAACAGTTGCTAAAGTTTCTACTGGAGCAATTAATTATGTTAATTGTGTTCAAGTTACTAATTTAACTCAAACTATTATTAAACTAAAAAAAGAAGGTTTTTGGATTATTGGTTTAGATGGAGGAAGTAATAATACTTTAAAAGATATTCCTACTAATTGTCCACTATGCGTAGTTGTTGGTAGTGAAGGATTTGGAATTTCTAGATTAGTTAAAGAAAACTGTGATATGATTTGTAAAATTCCAATGACAGGACATGTTGATTGCTTAAATGCTAGTGTTGCCTGTTCAATTGCTCTATATCAAATTCGTAATCGATAATTGGTATGGGGTATTATGGAAAAAGAAAACGAATTAATTGAATTATTTAAAAAAGCTAAATTTGGTGATAAAGACGCTCAAAAAGTTGTTTTAAAACACTTAATTGACACTTGTAGACCATTGATAAATGGGTTTTATACAAATGTTAAAAAAATAGGAATGAATTATCAAGATTTAGAAGATCTTGTTGTAGAAACTTTATTTACTTTATTTGAAAAATTGAATTTAGATGAAGTTTATGATTTTGATAATGTATGTAAATTCTATTATTTAAAAACTGTTCAAAACGAAATCAGATATCTAAGCAGAGGAAATAGATGCCTTTTTAAGAATACGATTTCTTTAGATAGTGAAGAATATAACCGAGAACTTGTTTTAGCGAGTAAAAACTATATTCCTAAAGAAGAAAGTGGTGACATTAGAAATTTAGTAATGCAAGATGAAATTTATAATAATTGTATAGTAGAAAATAAAGCTAAATTAACTTTAAAAGAAAAAGGAATAATTATGTTATTTTTAAATTCTCACGAGATTAAAGAAATAGCTATAGAATTTAAAATAAGTTATCAAACAGCTTATAAGCACATTAAAAACAGCTTAAAAAAGGTAAAATCATTCATAAAAATAAATTATCCAAAAATTTACGAAATGTATAACTAAACATGGTAAAAAATAATAGTTTAAGACGTCTTGTATAGTGATGAAACTTAAATTATTACTTTTACCTGTGTTAGTTATTACTTCTTTAGTAGATGTTAATAAAGAGGAACAATCTTTAGCTATTAAGGAAAGTGAAATTGGCTATATGCTATTCACTTTTAATAAAAATAATTTTGATGATTCTTCTTTTTTTGGGACGATATCAATAAAATCTTTTCATGATAATAGTGAACCATTTTATATATCTTTAGGTGTATATTCCGAAATTGGAAGCTATACAAAATTAGATAACCCGGATTTAGAAAATTCATATATTTTAAAATATGGATTTTATAAATTTAATTTTAATATCCCTTTATACGAAATTAGAAATAATTTTAGAATTAAAATTGAATACTCAATAAACGAAAAGGAAACAAGTTTTTTCTTTGTTAATTTTTCTTCAAATAAAAT
>CAYNBG010000178.1:0-2152 GCA_964395495.1 uncultured Staphylococcaceae bacterium | reverse complement strand
ACCTATGAATTAATATTTTCATATTTTTTCAACACCAAAGTAGTAAAAATTTCATATTTTTTCAAGACGATCACTAAAAGCTATATAAAATACTACTTATTTTCTTTATTTTCTTGTTTTTTAAGTTTCTCATTAAGTCTTATATAATTCGCTTTCTTTAAAAAGAAATAACCAATAAAAAATATAATAAGACCTACAATAACTAATATTAAACAAATCCAACCAAAAATATCTTTAAAATTATCTTTTAATGCTAAAGGTAATGTTAAAAATAAAACTACTATAATTAAGCCTAAAGCTGCAATAATAATTCCAATAATATAATAAAATAACGAACTTTTCTTTTTCTTTTCCATATAGATAAATTTTAAAGACAAATAAATAAAAAGACAATCCAAATTTTATTTTAGATTGTCTTTTATTAAAGTTTTATTTACTTATTATTTATCTGAACTACTTGTGTTATAAAGAGTTTTTAATAATGTATCTGCACCAGTAACTTTAGCATCATCACTACCAAATCCAGTGAAATAATATCTATAACTTAAGAAACCATAACCAGATGTTGAATCATAAACCATTGGCATAATCCATAATTTACTTTCTTCATCAGTATCACCATATTCTACAGCAATAGCTCCACCAACAAGTTCGCCATAACTTGCTGTATCATCATCATCCCATCCAGTCCATGTTTCCATATCTTCTAACATTGTTTCACCCATTGAATAGAATCCTGATTTATCATCTGTTAATTGATCATATTCACCTAATAAGTACAAATTCTCTTCTTCATTAATTGAACTTAATGTCATCAAGAACGGAAGACCTAAATTACCATAAGCCATAATTGAATACATTTTAGCTAGTGATGTGAAGTATGAACTAGCTGTAGAGGAATTAAATACTGCTCTATCTTCAAATGTCGATAAATCAGTAAGATCTAAATCAATACTTCCATCAGTATTAACATAACCAATATAGAAGTTATTTTCTAATCCTGAAACTCCATAAATTGGAAGCATAACATATGATTTAGCATCTTCAACAGTATATGTATATGTACCATCATCATTTGCAGTTCTATTATAAACTGTTGAGCCATCTTCATAAATGTAACCAACATATCCACATTCAACATTCATAATAAAATTAGCTTTATATGAATATGCTTTTTTATCATCTCCAACAGTTCCACTTGCTGAAATAGATGCATAACAGTTACTCCATGCATAGTTATATAATTTTTTAGCTTGAGCTGAGATTTCTTTAGGTTGTCCACCTTCTTCTAAATAATCTTTAATAACTAAATCATCACCAGCATTAAAATTAGTTGCTTTAATTACAATACTACCACCATTAGCATATGTTTCTTCATCAGTAGCATATTTAATTGTTAATGTAAATCCTTTTCCATCTTCATTAGCAGTTAAAACTGTAGATTCAATAGTACCTAATTTTTTCAAAATAATGTATTTAAATCCACTAATTGCTTTAGTTGTAATAGATTCAAGCAATTTTTTATCTCTACTTAATTCTGGTGTAATTTCATAACTTGTTGCACCATCTTTTAAAGCTGTAGGAATTGTTAAACTTGTAATACCTAAATCAACTTTACTACTAGTTTGAATTGTTTTTCCTTTATCAATAATGTAACCAGCTTCAATATCTCCATTATCATCATAAGAATATTGCATAACTGAAGTAACATCATCTTCTACGAAGTTAGCATAAGCTGTTGTAGAAACAATATTTCCTCCACTAGCTTCATTATATTCAATTGCATAACTTCTTGAATATGTTGTTGTTTGAAGACCATCTGTATATTGTGTACCAATTGCAAAGTTAATATCACCAGTTAAATCATAAGAAGTTGCTTCTTTAAAACTATTTAAAACTGTTTTTAAGTCAACTGTTGTAGTTTGATCATCTTGTGGTACATTAGTTCCGCCACAACTTGTAACAATGCCTACTAAAGAGAGCAATGATACTAAAACTAAATTTGTTTTTCCCTTCATAAATATACCTTCCTTTTTAAATACAATGTTTTATTCTACATTAAATGGTAAAAAATAAAATAGAAAATTATTAAATCTTAATGTAATCTTAATACTAAGAAAGAGAAATCTCTTTTTAAAGAGTTATAAACTCT
>CAYNBG010000177.1:0-2157 GCA_964395495.1 uncultured Staphylococcaceae bacterium | reverse complement strand
GTAACTTCCTGACTTTAAGACACCGCTATAAACTCTAACATAAGCTAAACGACCGATAAATGGGTCAGTAGCAATCTTAAATGCTAAAGCCATTAAAGGAGCATTATCATCTGGATGGCAAACATATTCGCTACCATCAGGATTTGTTCCTTTAGCAGGTGTAATATCGATTGGAGATGGTAAATAATCTACAACACCATCAAGTAATAATTGAACACCTTTATTTTTGTAAGCAGATCCAGCGAATACTGGGAAGAATTCACCGCTTAAAACAGCCTTTTTGATAACAGCTTTAATTTCGTCTACTGAAGGTTCAACTCCTTCTAAGACTTTCATCATTAAATCATCATCAAATCCTGCTAATGCTTCAAGCAATTCTGCTCTTAAACCTTTACATTTTTCAACTAAATTTGAAGGGATTTCAATTTGAGTTGGATCTTGATGTTTTTCATCACATTTTGAATAATCCCAAGCAATCATCTTAACGATATCAACGATACCGCTTAATGTAGAACTAATTCCGATTGGATATTGAACAGCTTTTGCTACAACTCCAAGTTTTTCATGTAATGAAGCAACGCTCATATCAAAATCAGCGCCGATAGCATCAAGTTTGTTAACGAAAACGATTCTAGGAACGTTATATTTTGTTGCTTGTCTCCAAACAGTTTCAGTTTGAGGTTCAACACCATTTTTTCCATCAAGAACTGTGACAGCTCCATCAAGAACTCTTAATGAACGTTCAACTTCAACAGTGAAATCGACGTGCCCAGGAGTATCGATAATATTAATTCTATTACCCTTCCAGAAACAGGTTGTAGCAGCACTAGTAATAGTGATACCTCTTTCTTGTTCTTGAGCCATCCAGTCCATTGTTGCAGCGCCTTCATGGACTTCACCAATTTTATGGATCTTATGTGTAAAGAATAAGATACGTTCTGTTGTAGTTGTTTTACCAGCATCAATGTGAGCCATGATACCGATATTACGAGTGTGTTCTAAGTCGTATTCTCTTTCAGCCATATACCGCTCCTAAATTACCATTTATAATGTGCATAAGCTTTATTAGCTTCAGCCATTTTATGAGTATCTTCTCTCTTTTTAACAGAAGCACCTGTGCCATTAGCTGCATCGATGATTTCGTTACAAAGTTTATCTTCCATTGATTTTTCTTTTCTTAAACGTGCATAGTTAACAAGCCATCTTAAACCTAATGTGACTCTTCTTTCTTTACTAACTTCTGTTGGAACTTGGAAATTAGCAGCACCAATTCTTTTTGCCTTTAATTCGACTTCAGGCATAATGTTATTAATTGCAGTAGCAAATACGTCCATAGCTGGTTTTCCAGTTGTCTTTTCGATCTTTGCGAATGCTCCATATAAAATTTGTTGTGCAGTAGATTTTTTACCATCTAACATAATTTTATTAATTAATCTTGTAACTAATTTTGAATTATAAATTGGATCTGGTAAAACGTCTCTTTTTGTTACACTTCCCTTACGTGGCATAATTTTTCCTCCTTTATACTATTCTTTTGATTTTGGTTTCTTAGTACCGTATAAAGATCTGCCTTGTCTACGAGATTCAATACCTGCGCAATCTAAGCATCCTCTAATAATATGATATCTAACACCTGGGAGGTCTTTAACTCTTCCTCCACGAATCATAACTGTGGAGTGTTCTTGTAAGTTATGTCCTTCTCCACCGATATAAGCAGTGACTTCATAGCCATTGCTTAACTTAACTCTTGCGTACTTTCTTAAAGCTGAGTTAGGTTTTTTAGGAGTCATTGTGCCTACACGGGTACAAACTCCTCTTTTTTGAGCACTATTTTGATTTGTTTCTTTTTTCTTTAATGAGTCAAATCTTTTTAATAATGCTGGTGCCTTTGACTTAAAAGTTGGTTTCTTTCTTCCTTGTCTAACTAATTGATTAATAGTTGGCATCTTTGTTCTCCTTTCATATTCACATTTCCTGGTGTATCAACATACACCAAATAAAAAAAGTTTTTCAACTTGCAATATATTACCATAACAATCGATAAGTTTCAAACTCTTTTTTATATTTTTCTAAAATATTTTAAATTAATTTAAATTTTAATCCATTTTCAACGCAATAATTATATATTTTTGTATCTTTTTTTATATATAAAGTGCA
>CAYNBG010000176.1:0-2219 GCA_964395495.1 uncultured Staphylococcaceae bacterium | reverse complement strand
TATATTCAAAATATTCTTTATTAATTTCACTAGAATTTGAATAGCACAATAAACCAGGAATCGTTTTAGGCATTGCAATATTATTATTTGCTAAATATAGATGAGTTAAGAATTTATTATCACATATTTCTATAGCTTTACTTGAATTAATAACTTTATATCCAAGTTTTTCTAACATCAAAGAAAAAGAAATATCTTTATCAAAAAATATAACAAAATCATAATTGTTATTTTGTTTAAATTCTATATCTGTATTAATTAAAAGATGTAAAGATGCTGTATCTTTAACATCAATTTCTACATCAAGTTTATTAAATTCTTCTTTTAATCTATCTATTTCATATAGGTAAGAACTATATGCATTAAATGTGTTTTTAACAATCAATCCTTTTTTCATACAAATATTTTACCATTTAATAAGTGTTTTAATAAACACTTAATATAAAAAGTTTTATAATATTTATATGAGTTATAAAGTTATTGATGCACATGTACACATATTTACTGTTCCTAGTATAAAAAAGTCTGAAAAAATAATTTTAGATAGTATGAAAAAATATCATATTGATTATTCACTAGTATCTTTTGATGGTTCAGAATATTGTGATGAAGAATCTAGAATTTTATATTCTCAATTAAAAGGAACAACATTTGCATTAGATTTTGCTAGAAAACATAGTAAAAAGATTGGTATCTTACCATGGATTAGACCACATAAAGAACATAATGTTGACGAACTTGAAGAATTAATCAAAAATAATTTAGATATAATACATGGATTAAAATTTCATCCATATTGCTCAAGACTTAAAATAACAAGTAAGCATCTAATTCCATATATTGAATTAGCAAGAAAATATAATTTACCTATTTTAGTTCATACTGCTTATGATGAATATTCTTCTATTGGATTGCTTGTAAAAGTTGCTAATAAATATAAAGATATCAATTTTATTGCAGCACATTTAGAATTAAATACAGATAATAAATACGCTATTAATTGTTTAAAAGAAACACCTAATTTGTACGGAGATACAGCTTGGGTTAATCCAAAAAATTATAGATTAATAAAAAAGTTGCACTTAGAAGATAAGATAATGTTTGGAACTGATAATCCAATTGATGGATTAGATACTTATAATCATCCATATTATAAAAAGTATTTGAATAAAAAATTTAAAATAGATGATGAAGATTATAAAAAATTAATGTATTTAAACGCTAAAAAAATCTATAAAATAGACTTAAAATAATCAATTAAAACTCTTATCCCTAAAGGACAAGTTCCACCATCATTGCACTTATTAGTGCCGTTACTTCCACCTTTATTAATGCTATTTAAAACAATAATAACAATAATAGCAATTATTAATAAACCACCTAAAATACCTAAAATAATAAGCATAGTATGGTCTTTTTTCTTATTATCCTTCTCAGTTTCTTCTAATATAGCTTTATTAGAATCACTTACTACTTCATCTATTATCTCGATTGGTCCTTCTTTAACATCTTCTTTTTCTATATTTTTATTTTCTTCATCCATCATAGTTAATTCTCCTCTAGCAAATCATTTTTAAGTAAACTTCCTTTATAATTAAATCTTAAAGATACATTTAATGCAACTGCATTTATTATTAAATCAATAAAAGCAGTTAAAAAGGATGTTAACATTCTACTACCAAAAATAATTAAAAAGTAGGAAAATCCTCCAGCTTCTTTTGTCATAAAATAAAATACCAAAGAACTTACTGGAACTTTAAATAATGCATATGTTAAAAATATAGCCGTAGCTATAACATATATATTGTAATATTTATTTAATTTTAAATTAGACCATTTCTTTTTAATTAATATTACAAAAATTAAAAATAAAATTGATAGTCCCCAAGATAAACAAGTTAACAATATCTTCAACCATAAATCAAAATTATATATTGTTGAGCCTGATTTTATATATCCTAAACTTGGATAAAAACAATAGAATGTAATAAAAGAAGACACAAGAGTTAAAATAATCGTTAACGTTAAAGGAAATCTATTTTCTAATTTTATTAAATTAACTAATTTATATATAAAAAACGGAGTTATACCACCAAGTACAATAGCGATTGAATATAATGGGTTATAACTTCCTCCTTGTTGAAGAATTAAAGAACCTAATAAATCTTCACCAAACGCAACAATAGCTCCATATACTGGTCCTAAGTAAAAAGAAGCAA
>CAYNBG010000175.1:0-2273 GCA_964395495.1 uncultured Staphylococcaceae bacterium | reverse complement strand
ATTTATTAACTGCAAAAGTAAAATATAAAGTAAATGAATGCAAATATTATTCTTCCTTCTAAGGGTAAGATTATAAAATTATTAGATGCTAAACATCCTTTATTAGATCAAAAAGTAGCAGTAGGAAATGATTTTATTATGGATAAAGATCATATTCAAATGATAATAAGTGGACCTAATGCTGGTGGTAAAACTATTGCGTTAAAAACTGTTGCTATTTTATCTTATTTAGAAAAGATGGCTTTACCATTAAATTGTAGTGCAGATAGTGAAATTTCTATATTTAATCATATATATATCGACATTGGTGATAATCAATCTATTGAAAGTAACTTATCTACGTTCTCTGCCCATATAAGTAATTTATCGGTAATATTCAAGTATCTTTCTAGTAAAGATTTAGTAGTTATTGATGAAATTGGTAATGGAACAGATCCTAAAGAAGGTGAAAGCTTAGCTATAGCAGTTGCTAAATATTTATTAAATAAAGAATGTTTTTCTTTAATCACATCTCATTATGATGGAGTTAAAAAATTTGGATTAAGTAATGAAAATATTATCAATGCTTCGTTTATATTTAATGAGAAAAAAATCCAATCTACATTTAAATTAATGTTTGGCATTGGTGGAAAATCTTATGGGTTTTTAATAGCTAAAAAATATGGTATAGATTCTTCGATTGTTAGTGATGCAATCAATATTTATAATAAAAAACATTTAACTAAAGAAGAAATTAGAATTAAAAAAATTGAAACTAAAGAAATTAGTTTAAAAGAAAAAGAAGTAGAATTAAATGAACTTAAAAATAATCTTAAAAATAAAGAAGAAGAGTTAAATAAGTTGGAGATTTCTTTAAAAGAAAAAGAAGAAAAACTCAAGAACAAAAAATTGGATGAATTAGATGTTTATTTAGATAAAAAATATGATGAAATTAATGATATTTATGAAGAATTTTTAGTATCTAAAAATAAAAAAGATACAGATAAAAAATTAGATAAAGTTATAGAAGAAGAAAATGATGAAGAAGAGATTAATGTAAATGATTTTGTTTACATTAAATCTTTAGATTCTAAGGGGAAAGTTATTAGTAAAAACAAAGATAAAATTGAAGTTAGTTTAGATAACGGTGTTACTATTAAAACTGATGTATCTAAGGCTAGTAAAACTGTATCTATATCTAGTAAAAAACAACTTAAAAATGTCGATGAAATGGTATTAAAATTTAAAACTATGCCAAGTAGTTTAAATTTAATTGGTTATCATATTGATGAAGGTATAGATTCTTTGATTCATTATCTTGATCAATGTTCTTTAAATAAAGTTCATGAAGTTAAAGTTATCCATGGTTATGGTAGTGGTAAACTTCGTGAAGCAATACATGCTTATTTAAAAAAATCTCCATATGTAGAATCTTTTAGACTTGGCAATGAACTCGATGGAGGAAGTGGAGCTACTATTATTAAATTAAAATGAACGAAATTTTAAAAAAAGAAATAGATTTATTACCAGAGAAACCTGGATGTTATCAAATGAGGGATATTGATGACAATATTATTTATATTGGTAAGGCAAAAAACTTAAAAAAGAGAGTTTCTCAATATTTTTTAAAACCGCAAAATGGTAAAACTTTTGCGATGGTTTCTCATGTTGATCATTTTACAACTATTATAACTTCTACAGAAAAAGAAGCTTTGATATTAGAAATGAATATGATTAAAAAATATCTTCCAAGATATAATATTTTATTAATGGACGATAAACATTATCCCTATATTGCCCTTTTTAAAAATATTAAGAATCCTTATATTGCAATCACAAGAAATACAAATAATAAAAAAGCTATATATTTTGGACCATTTCCTAGTTCGTCAAGTTGTTATGAAACTATCGATATCATCGATAAATTATTTAAATTGAGAAAATGCAAAAATGTACCAAGTAAACCATGTCTTTATTATTCGATGCATCAATGCTTTGCGCCTTGTATTAATGAAATTAATTATGAAGTTTATCAAGAAGAAATCAAAAAGATTGAAGACTTTTTAAAAGGAAATAATAAAGAGATTATCGCTTCTTTAAAAGAAAAAATAAAAGAATATTCATCTAATTTAGATTTTGAAAATGCTAACGAATATAAAAAAATATTAGATTCAATTTTAAATATAAATGAAAAGCAACAAATGGAATTTATGGATAAAGTTGATAGAGATTTTATTGCTTTTTCTACAAGAGATAATTATGTATCTGTTGTTATTTTTATTTATAGAAAAGGA
>CAYNBG010000174.1:0-2303 GCA_964395495.1 uncultured Staphylococcaceae bacterium | reverse complement strand
CAATGTCATTCTTTGACAATATAAATTTTGCGCTTCCAGCATCAGCTGGTAAATTCCACGAATTAATTGTTCCTTTATCAATTAACGGAAGAAGAACACAACGTGAAAAAGTAATTTTTTCATTAAATCCAAATTTAGAAGCTCGGCCTTCTTTTAAATATTTACTGAAATTTCTCATTGATCTTTCAGCTTGTCTAAATGGACCATTATATTTCATTACATCTCCATTTGGCAAATGCCATAAATAATCAACGATGTTATCGTTATATTTTAAACCTACACCTATTTCAGGATAAATTTTTGCATTTTTCGATTCAATTATTAAGCATCCAATATTAGGAATAATAACCAAGAAGTCAATTTCACTTTCATAGGTATCACCAGTAACAATGTCTACATCATAAATAACAAAAGAATGAGCAACATAAACTTCCGGTGGAAGAGCCTCCTTAAGTTTATAAAAAATTTCTTCTTCTCCACTTCTTTTTCCACATCAAGTGGTTTACTAGGAATCATTACAGCCATTTTTTCCTCCTTATTTTAAACAGTCTGTTAATTTGTTAATATCAAGATCATCGTCGCCGACAAAAAACTTTAATTCATCAGAATTCTTTAAATTATTAATATATATTTTTTTGCTTTGGTCAAAAATAAATACCTTTTTATTAGACCAATATAATGAAGGAAGTATATTTTCGTCTATTCCATCACCAGATATTCTTGGAAATACATAATCTGGTAACGGTAAATTACCTGCTTCAATTAAATTTTCTGCAAATGTTGAGAACATTCCACTATAAATATCAAATAAGTCTCTCCATGAATCATATATATTTTTCTGCCCTTTATCTTTAACATTAACCTCAATGTTGTGATGCAATGTTATATCTTTTCCTACATAGACTGCTAAAAAGTTGGCTACATCTATTCTTGACAAAACATCATGATATTTTTGATTTTCATAAGTTCTAAGACATTTATAGCAAGAAGCACGCTCATCACATTCACAGTTCTTAGCAATTTCATATGCTTCTTTTATGACATTTTTTAAATTTTCAAATTGGCCATTTTCTTCAACAAGCCTTTTAACATGACCAGCACCACCTGGAACATTATCAAAAAGTATAAATCTATAATTTGTATTATATCCAGTAGAGTCGTATCTTAAGACTCCTGAAATCTCATTTTTTTCAACTCCAAGTTTTATTTCAGCAGCTTTTATTAATGCGAACATCAATGATATAGCAGCATTAACTGTTATACCATTTCGATCATTAAATGCTATTTGAACTATATCAGTCATAAACGAATGATATAAATGTTTTTTATACAATGTTTTACAAAAACATGCAGCCCCAGTTGGCTTAAAATGTGGAGCGGCTGGAGTCATATGATCTGCTGTTCCAAATTTTAATATTTTCATTGCCTCAGAATCGGTTTTGCCATCTTTTTTCTTAATGTGGTCAAAATGACCATATGTAAATCCACAACTAGGACAAACATAAAACGGTTCTCCTTTCGCTGAAGTAACAATAATTTCATCTTTCTTTGAACTGATTATAGTTATTTTATGTGTTCCAACATCAAGAGTATATTTTGAAGATTCATTATCTCTTTCTAAAAAATAATAATCTGATCTGTATGTTTTCTTTGGCTTTTTCAATGGAACAGGCTCGCCTTTCTTACCATCGGTAATCATACCTGCTGAAGGACAAATTGCTTCTTCCCATGTTGCTCCATTCATTGATTGTCCACACCCTTTACAATGATAATCAATAGGATCTTTCACTGGTGAAGCATTGAGAGTTTTGCAGTCTGAATTTCCACAATAAGCAATAAAAACATGGTCAAAATCATTTTCACCACTCTTCCGATATTTAGAAATATATCTCGGAGTATACATTTTATTATTAGCGATAACTTTGCAACCTGGGGCATAATCGCTAATTGCCTGTGACATATCTCGGCTTAATCTTAACCCTTTATTGGAGTTTCTTTGCCAGCCTGATTTTTCCGCTTCTTCGTCTCCTCCTATTTTTAATTCAACTGTATCTACTGGAAAACCATACTTAGGTATAACATTATTATCAACTAAAAAATCAATTAAACTCGTAGCATTAAACCGATTTTTTCTTTTTTTAATTAAATCTCCACCAATTTTTCCAGATAATTCAAATTGCGTAATTTGATCATCGAAATCTTTTATTGTTTGCCTATATTCCTTCTCCGCGGATGTTAAACGTCAATCCGCACCTATTAATTCGGATACCCACTCACCAGTGAAAGTAGATATCCCAAATTCA
>CAYNBG010000173.1:0-2323 GCA_964395495.1 uncultured Staphylococcaceae bacterium | reverse complement strand
TTTTAATGCGATGGCTAAAAAAGAACCAGATAAAGCTAGTATGATTTTATCTAGGCTTGATAATCCTATTAATTTTGTATCAAATTCTAATTTGGATAAAATGGTTGATACTTATAGAAGGGTAAATCTAAAACATTAATATATGCAAGTAACATTAGTTGTTAATATGCATTGTGCTAGTTGTAAGCGCGTTGTAGAAGATGCTTTAAAAGAACTTAATGGTGTAAATAGTTATTCTGTTAATTTAGTTAATAATACAGTTGTTGTAGATTATTCAAGTAATGAAGTAGATGAAAAAACTATTATTAAAACAATAAAAGAAAATGGTTTTAAAGTTGAAAAATATTTAGACGAAGAAGAAACAAAAAATAAAGAAAAGAAAACAAGAAAGATTAAGATTATTAAATTAGTTATTGGATTTATATTATTGATACCTGTAGTTTTTTTAGGTATGGGTTCAATGTATTCTTCAATATTTCCTGAATGGTACAAACATTATTTCTTTATCAGTGGTTATATTCAATTATTTTTAACATTAATAATACTAGGATTATTTTTCGATTTCTATATTGAGGGATGTAAAGCTTTATTTAAGGGTCATCCTGATATGAATACATTAGTTTTTTTATCATCGTTTGCTTCTATTGCATATTCTTTATACATGACAATTTACCATACGTATGAATTTATCACTATGGATCATAGTGGTATGGATATGGTAAGTCATATTCATTATTTTTACGATGGTGCTTGTATGGTTTTAGTTGTAGTTTCATTTGGTAGACTTATAGAATCATTGAGTAAAAAGAAAGCACAGGATACTATAAATAAATTATTAGAATTAAGACCAAAAACAGCAACTGTTATAAGGGATGGTGAATTATTTAATGTAGAAACTAAATTTCTTCAAGCTGGTGATGAAGTTATTATTAAACCTGGAGAAAATATACCTGTTGATGGTTTTATCAAAAAAGGAAGAAGCTATGTTGATGAATCTATGTTAACTGGAGAATCCACATTAATTATAAAAGAAGAAGATAGTGAAGTATTTGCTGGAACAATAAATAAAGATGGAACTATTAATGTAATTGTTACTAAAACTGATAAAGATTCATTATTAAGACATATTGTTGAATTGGTTAATAAGGCTAGTGATATGAAATCAAATTTAACAAAAATGGTTGACAAAGTAGCTTCGATATTTGTTCCTATAATTTGTGGAATAACAATTATTGTATTTATTATTTGGATTACGCTTGATTATACATTAAGAGGTGGTAATGCTTTATTAAGTCATTATAATAATGGTGTTCAAGAGGCTTTTGGTTTTGCGATATCAGTTTTAACTATATCATGTCCATGTGCTTTAGGATTAGCTACTCCTATTTCTTTACTTGTAGGAAGCAGTGTATTTTCTAATAATGGAGTTTTGATAAATGATAGTAGTGCTATTGAAAAAATAAATAAATGCGATGCTATAATTCTTGATAAAACTAACACTATTACTGAAGGTAAGTTAACTGTTGAAAAATATATAGATTTTAAAAAAGACGCGGGATTTAATAGGGTTATCTATACAATTGAAAAATTATCTAACCATCCGTTTAGTGAAGGAATTGTTAATTATTTTAATTATGATAAAATTGATGAAAATGTAAGCGATATTAAAGTTATACCTGGAAAAGGTGTAGAAGGTACTTATAATAATGAAACAATATATATTGGTTCATTTAAAATGATTAAAGAAATATTACCAGCTGAAGAAATTAATAAAATTAATGAAGATGAATTAAAGGGTTTTTTAACTGCTTTTGCTTTTACAGATAAAGAAATTATATCTATATTTTTATTAAAAGATTATGTTAAAAAGGAAGCTTATGATTTTATTAAATTATGCCAAAAACAATTTAAGATTGTTTCAATTTGTACTGGTGATAATGAATCTAATGCTTTAATGGTAGCAAAAGAGTTAGGAATTGATAGTGTTATTGCTAATGCTACACCTATGGTAAAAGAAGAATATATTAAATCTTTAAAAGATAAAGGATATAAAACAATCATGGTTGGAGATGGCATCAATGATTCTATTGCTTTGACTTTGTCCGATGTAAGCATCGGGCTAGCAAAAGGAAGCGATGTTGCTTTAGCTAGTAGTGATTTTATATTAATGAGAGATGATTTAAGTGCTATTTTCTTTATTTTAGATTTTAGTAAAAAAATAAAAAATAACATAAAGTTTAATCTATTTTGGGCATTTATTTATAACATAATTATGATACCAATTGCTGCAGGTTGTTTTGCTGCATTTAATGTATATTTTGAT
>CAYNBG010000172.1:0-2327 GCA_964395495.1 uncultured Staphylococcaceae bacterium | reverse complement strand
TCAATTACATTAACTAATAGCGTTATTAAATTATTAAAACAAAATGTTTTAACTCAGAATCTTTATAGTATTGAAAATCTTGCTAAGATTGATACATTAGCATTAGATAAAACTGGTACAATTACAACAAGTAATTTAAAAGTAGATGAAGTAATTGTTTTAGATAATTCGTTTAGTGAAGAAACTTTACTTACCTATTTATCTGCATTTAAAGAAACTAATAAAACAAGTTTAACAGTTATTTCTTATTTAAAAGAAAAGAATATAGAAATTAAAAAGAGTAGGGAAATAAGTGAGATTTTAGAGTTTTCAAGTAAAAATAAATATTCATCTTTAAAGATTAATAAAGATAAATATTACTTTGGAGCAATTGAATTTTTGTCTAAAAATAAAGAAACATTATCTAAAGCAGTATCTTATCAAAAAGAAGGTAAAAGAGTTCTTTTGTTTAAAGAAAACGATAAGGATTTAGCTATTATTGTTTTAAGTGATGAAATATCAAAAGGTATAGAAGAAAGTATCTCTAACTTTAAGAAATTAGGAATCAATATTAAAGTTATTAGTGGAGATAATCTTGAAACTGTTAAAGTTATTGCTAGTAAAGTTGGAATAGATACATCTAGAGCAATATCTTTAGAAGGTAAATCAATTGAAGAAGTGACTAATATTGCTACAAAATATGATATTTTTGCAAGATCTACACCCGAACAAAAAGAAGCAATTATTAAAGAATTAGAGAAAAATAAGAATAAAGTTTGTTATATCGGAGATGGTATTAATGATTTATTATCTTTAAAGAATGCTACATGTTCTATATCATTTCAAAATGCAAGTAGTGCAAGCAAAAATGTAAGTGACTTTATTTTATTAGATAATGATTTTAATTCATTAGATAAGATTGTTTATGAAGGTAGAAGAGTTATTAATAACATTGAAAGAAGTTCATTGTTATTCTTAACTAAAAATATGTTCTTTTTCTTAGCTTCAATTACTTCTATATTCTTTAAACAAGGAATGCTAATAGATATCGAATCTATTTATATCTTTGAATGGATAATTATTGCTTTTGGTGGTTTCTTATTATCTATTGAAAATAATATACCTAAAAAAGAGGAAGACAATTTTATTAAAAGAACGTTATTAAAGTCTTTTATGTCTAGTCTTTATTTGTTCTTACCTGTTTTTATTGTGAGTATTATCAATAATTTTAATCAGGATTTAATAGGAAATTCATTTGGTGTTTCAACTTTATTTATTACTTTAGGAGGATTAATTATTTACCTAAATATTATTATTCCTGGTAGTAAATATTCCAAAATATGTTTATTAGTAGTAACTATTTTATGTGGTGGTTTGTTAGTGCTACTACCTTCATTATTTTTAGAATCTAATTATTTGGCTAGTGCTACAACAATTAAAGGACAATTAGACTTATTAATTAATGGTTTATTTAAATTTGATATATTTAGAAAATTTAATATAAATAGTTATATTTATTTAATTGTTGTTTTTATTATTAGCTCTGCTATTTATTTACTTATTAATTTTTATATAAATATTAAAAAAAGAAATAAATAATATTTATATTATTAATTTTATTCTAATATTAATAATTATGGTGTATAATTAAAAAAATAAGGAGAGGAAATGGAAGTAAAAACTTTTATCGAATATAATTTTGCACCTATTATTGGTCTTATATTCCAATTAGCTATCTTATTATTTAGTAATAATTTTTCTAAAAAAGAAAAAGTTATCTTTTATGTAACATTAGCCTTAGAAGTATTAGAAATAACATCATATAATATTGAACTTTATTTCTCTGAACTTAGTACACCAAGTGTCTGGAGAATCATCTTTTCAATTGCAGGATATATTTTACGACCTGCATTAATTTATCCATTTATTGTTTTATTAAGACCTGAAACAAATCCTAAATATAGAAAATTATGGTTATTAGATTTGCTTCCATTTGTATTTTGTGTAATTGTTGAACAATTAGCCTATTCTACACATTTAGTTTTCTGGTTTAGTGATAGTAATACTTTTCATAGAGGACCTCTTGGATATGTTTCTCAAATTGTAACTATACTTTATATGGTTGAAGCCGGAGTTTTAATGGTAGCTAGTAAGGTAATTAATAAGAAAGTTAATATCAGTTTAGTTATTATTGTTATGCTTTATGTTGTTTTGGCAATGGTATTTGAAAGTTATTATGATATTAAATCATTAGGTATAAGCGCAGGTGTCTTCTCAATTATCTTCTTTATGTTCTCTTTGCAAGCTAACCATACGAACGAATTAACTGATAAATTAAAAGAAGCAAA
>CAYNBG010000171.1:0-2376 GCA_964395495.1 uncultured Staphylococcaceae bacterium | reverse complement strand
ATTCAAGATGCCGATAAAATTATTGTTTTAGATAAAGGAAAAATAACACATATTGGCAATCATAATTACTTATTAGAAAACGATGAAATATATAAAGATATTGCTTCTTTACAATCTGTAGGAGGTGCAAACAATGAAAGATAATAAAAAAACAAATGCATTTGCTACATTAAAAAGACTTTTAACGTATTTTGGCAAGAAAAAATATTTACTTATTTTAGTATTTTTCTTAGTTGTTTATACTTCTTTTGCAAATCTTTATGGTACTTATTACTTAGGAACTATAATGGATACTGCAATTAAAAATAAAAATATGGATCAATTATCTACCTCTATTATTATTCTTGGAGTTATTTATTATATTGGTGCAATGTGTGATTTAGCTTATACACAAATAATGGTAAGACTATCACAAAATGTATTATTTAACCTAAGAAAAGATTTAATGAAACATACTCAAAATATGCCTTTAAACTATTTTGATCAACACCATCATGGTGATATTATGACTTACTTTACTAACGATGTTGATACATTAATTAACGCTTTAAATGATAGTTTTGCTAATATTATTCTTTCATCTTGTAACATTGTCGGAACAATAATAATGCTATTAATTATTAATCCATATCTAACATTAATTGTATTATTTTTTATGTGTATTATATCAATATTCATTTATAGAAACACTAAAAAATGTAGAAAGTTCTTTAGAAAACAACAAGACGAAGTTGCTGCTATCAATGCTAGAATTGAAGAAGATATAAATGGTACAAAGGTAGAAAAAGCTTTCTTACATGAAGAAGAAAGTTATGAAGAATTTGATAAAGTAAATAAAGCTTGGAAAGAAGCCAGTACAAACTCTTTCTATCATACTCAATTAAACACACCATTTATTGTAACAACATCATACATAGAATTTGCTATAAGTTGTGTTATAGGATGTATTTTCTTAGTGAATGGATGGTTATCAGGCTTAGGAAAATTAACAAGTTTTATTGTTTATGTACGTCAATCAACACAACCATTTAACTTCTTTACTCAACACATAAATACGATTTTAACGGCTTTAGCAGGAAGTGAAAGAATATTTGACTACTTAGATAAAGAAGAAGAAAAAGATTCTGGATTTGTAACATTAATTAAAAAAGAAGATGTTAATTCTAAAAACTTTTTGGATAGATATGTTTGGATGTTTAAAAAAGATGGTATAGAAAAAGAGATTCCTTTAAGAGGAGAAATCGTTTTCAATAATGTGCACTTCTCTTATGTAGAAGGAAAAGAAATATTAAAAGGTATTTCACTATATGCAAAAGCTGGACAAAAAATAGCTTTTGTTGGCTCTACTGGTGCTGGTAAAACTACTATTATTAACTTAATTTCTAGATTCTACGATATTCAAGATGGAGAAATCTTTTATGATGGAATAAACATCAAAGACATTCAATTAGATTCTTTAAGAAGATCTGTATCAATGGTCACACAAGATACCCATTTATTTACAGGAACGATTTATGATAATATTAGATATTCTAGACTTCATTCTACAGACGAAGAAGTAATAAAAGCAGCAAAAATAGCAAATGCTCACGATTTTATTAAAAAACTTCCAAATGGTTATAATACTATGCTTTTTGATGATGGAAAAAATCTTAGCGAAGGTCAAAGACAGCTTATCGCCTTAGCTCGTGCTGCATTAAGTCAACCACCACTATTAATTTTAGATGAAGCTACAAGTAATATTGATACTAGAAGCGAAAAATTAGTTGAAAAATCTATGGATAAACTTATGGAAAATAGAACTGTTTTAGTTATAGCTCATAGACTTTCAACAGTTAAAAACAGTAAAGCTATTCTCTATTTAGAAAATGGTAAAATCATAGAAAGAGGAAGCAATGATGAACTTCTTGCTTTAAAAGGTAAATATTATTCTTTATATAATGGAAAAACTGAATTATCTTAATAAACTATTTAGCTTGTTTTATTGATAAGCCAATTCTTTTTCTTTGAACATCTACACTTATAACTTTAACTTTTACAATATCATTAATTGAAAATAAATCACTGATATTTTTAACATATCCATTACTACATTCACTTATATGAACAAGACCATCTTGATGAACATTAATATCGACAAACATACCAAAATCCATAATATTTCTTACTGTTCCTTCAAGTATCATACCAACTTTTAAATCTTTAATATCTTTTACACTATTATTTAATTCAACAATTTTAACAGAATCTCTGATATCTCTAGCTGGTTTAATTATTTCTTGTATTAATTCATTTATTGCTTCACTAGATATATTTAATTTTTCTTTCAAATCGTTTAAATTAAGTTTTAAAATCTTTTCTCTTTTAATATCTTCA
>CAYNBG010000170.1:2073-2449 GCA_964395495.1 uncultured Staphylococcaceae bacterium | reverse complement strand
TATCACATGTTTCTTCCATTTCATTAAACATATGAGAAGACATAAATATTGTTTTACCTTTTTTATGTTCTTCTTCTATTATTTCAAGAAATGAATCTCTCATTAAAGGGTCAAGACCAGTTGTAGGTTCATCAAGAATAATAATAGGTTTATCATCCATTAAAGCAGCAACTAATGCTGTCTTTTGTTTCATACCCTTACTCATTCTTTTTAAATTAGCACGTGGATCAAGTTGTAATCTTTCAATTAATTCATTAGCATAATCAAATGATTTCATACCTTGAAAATCAGCTTGACTCTTTAAAAAATTAATACCAGTTTTTAAATCTGGAAAGGCTATTTCTCCAGGTACATAACCAACTAATTTAGCTATTTT
>CAYNBG010000170.1:0-2063 GCA_964395495.1 uncultured Staphylococcaceae bacterium | reverse complement strand
AAGATTCCATGCCATTAACATAACAATTACCATTTGTAGGTTTAATAAAGCCTAATATACTTCTAATTGTTGTGGTTTTACCACTACCATTTGTACCTACAAATCCAATCATTTCACCTTTATTAATAGTAAGATTTTCATTAAATACTCCTCTAGATGAGCCATAATCTTTTGTTAAGTTCTTTATTTCAATTAAACCATTTTCTTTAAGTTCCATTATAAAGCACCTCCAAAATCCTTATCTTCTTTATAAAACTTCATAAAGTAGTCTTCTAAAGTTTCTTTAATGTTATTAAATTCTTTTACTTTAAAATCTGATATAAAAGAAATTACTTGATTAATATTTTTATCATCCGTAGTAATAAATAACTTATTCTTAGCTTCTCTATCTTTAACAATATTAATTATTTTTGAATCGTATGTATTCTTAAATCTTAAATATTCATCTTTAGATTCAAATACAATTCTATATTGTTTTAAAGTAGCATGTTTTAAATCATTTGCTATAAATTCTGAGACAATCTTACCATCTTTAATAATAGCGATTCTATCACATGTAGCATCTACTTCAGAGAATATATGAGATGATAATAATATTGTTTTTCCTCTTTCTTTTTCTTCTTTAATGAAATTTATAAATCTTTGTTGCATTACAGGATCTAGCCCTGAAGTAGGTTCATCAAGAATCAATACTTGAGGATCAGACATAAACGCTGTAACAATTGCCAATTTTCTTTTTACACCTAATGACATATGTTTAGTATCACCTTTTAAAACATTATCAGTAAGTTTAAACATATCTAACATCTTATCTAACATCTCTTGATTATGTATTCCATACATATCTTGCATCATAGTAATAAATTCATAACCAGTTAAACCTGCTGGAAGAGCGATTTCTCCAGGTATATAACCCACATGAGATAAAATCTTAGAATAATCTTTAAATGAATCTAAGCCTACTATTTTAGTTTCACCTTTTTGTGGTTTAGAAAAACCCATTAAGTGTCTAATAGTTGTACTTTTACCTGCACCATTAGGCCCTAAAAAGCCAAAGACTTCACCTTCTTCAATTTTGAAAGATACATCAAATACACCTCTACCTGAACCATAATCTTTTGTTAGATGATTTACTTCAATTACACTCAAAATTAAATCCTCCTTCTGTTGTTATATACTCAAGTCTAATTTAATACTCGAGTTTGATTTTTAACAACGGATATAGTATGATTACCTTAGGAAAAGTGTGCAACAATCAATATTTGTATATAAGTCCAATTTTGGACACAAGTAGCAAAATTGATTATTTAGGAGGAATTTATGACTACTAGTTATAGAAATTCAAGAAGAACAAAAAGAATGATTAAAGAAGCATTTGCAGAGCTTGTATATGAAAAACAAGATATAACAAAAATAACTGTTAAAGAACTTGTAGAAAAAGCAGATATATCTAAATCTACTTTCTATTGTCATTATCAAGACATATATGCTGTATGTGAAGAATTTGAAAATGAAATATTATCTTTACTTAAAGAAACAATGGATATATGCACAAAAGATCATCCTGAAGAATTTGCTCCATATATATCTAAAATTATTCAACATTTAAAAGATAATGAATATTTATATAAAAAAATATTTGTAACAGATTTACCATTAAAGTTTATTGCTCATTTAAAAAAGATATGTAATGAAGCTATTAATAGAGATGTACATCTTGATGCATTATCAAATGAGCCTAAACTTAGAATGGTAGAAATTGATTTCTTAACTAATGGTGTTGTATATCTATTTGTAGATTATTTTAAAGGAGAAATACAACTATCATTAGATGAAATAGGTGATCTTTGTAATAAACTACTATCTAGATTAGCTAAAGAAAAAGCTATTGATTAAAGAAAAAAGATCAATTATTCTAAAATTAATCTTATATTTTTCTCATACGAGATATAAAAATACCTCTACTGGAATTGTCTTGTTTATCTTCTTATCTAAGTATCCATCTTTATTACGAATAAAGCTAAAATGGGTAAAAGATAGGTCAAAATCAAGCATTTTTACTA
>CAYNBG010000169.1:0-2454 GCA_964395495.1 uncultured Staphylococcaceae bacterium | reverse complement strand
AAGTTTATCAATGTTATATATATATATATATATATAATGTTGTTAACGAGGTAAATAAAATGAAAAGCAAAAAGAAAATAATTATTGCTTCCGTTACAGCTTTACTTGCAGCTGGAGCTATCATCGGAGGAACTACATACGCTTTATTTAATTCAGAAAGCAAAGCTGATGTTGCCATTAAATCATCTAAAATCGATGTTAAAGTAAGTAGTTAAAGACTCTATTAAAACAAAACAATTAGGTGAAAACGAATATACCGATGGTAATGATAATATGTTTGAAGGAACTGTAACAGTTGAAGATGGTAAAATATCATTAACTAATTTAGTTCCAGGTGATGCAGTTAAATTTAATCTTAAAGTAACTAATAATAGCACTGTTACTACTAAGATGAGAACAAAGGTAATGGCTAGTGAAGATGATGGATTAGCTTCAGGATTATCTATTAATATTAATGATGAAGTATTCCCAGGATTAGCAATTTCTAAATGGGCTGAAGTAGAAAAAGATAGTGAAGATGAAATAGTCACTGTAGAAATAGAATTACCTAAAGATGCTGGAAATGATTATATGGATAAAACATGTACTTTAACATATGATGTAGAAGCAGTTCAAGCTAATGCAGATGTTAAAGATGCTACAGTTGTTACTCCTACAACAACATCATTATCTTTAGAAGATGGTATGGATATTTATTTTGCTCCAGGTGAATATAATGACTATATGTTATTTTTCCACGGAAAAGGAAATATATCTCTATATGGTACAAAAGGAGCAAACTTTACAACATTTACTGCAGGATACCATTCAAATCAAGATAAAAATTATGAAGCTAAAACAAACTCTTCAATTTTAATTGATGGATTAAATGTTGAAAAAATATTAAATGTTAATATTGCTGATCAATCATTTACAGTTTCAAATTGTAAAGCTTCTCAAATTATGGCTAAACAATTCGTAGTTGAAGGTTCTAAGATTGTTTTTAAAGACAATACTTTAAAAAGAACTGTAACATATGCTGAATATAACGCTATTAAAAATGGTGGTATATTCTTAGCAGCAAGCGCTACAAATTACGATTTAGTTGTAGAAGGAAATTCTTTTGAAAACTATATTGGACATGCTATGAGAGTTGAATCAAGTTGTGATGGTAGTAGTAACGTTTCAGCAAATTCTATTACAATTAAAAACAACAACTTTATTTCGTTTGGTTATGCTAAACCTAATGAAACAGAATTTTCAACAGATGCTGAAGCAGCATTTAAAATCTGGGATGATCTTAAATATACACCAAGCGTAGTAACTGAAGAAACAACAACTTTACAACAAGCTCTTGCTGATGATATTAAAGCCAATAATACATTTGGTGAAGCAACAAAAGGACATGGTTTCTATGTTGCTCAATTCTATAGCACAAATTATTACGAATTATAATATTATTAATTAACAAAAGAGAAAGATTGGTTTTGTACCAATCTTTTTTTATAAATAAATAGACTTGATGTTAATAGATTTGTGCAATTTATAATTATTAATAAAACTAAAATAATTATGGCTTTTCTAATGTGAAAATAGTTAGGAAAACATACGTTTTTTACTAATTTATCATTTATAACATAATTTTAAAAGTGTTATAAAAAGTACTTTTATAATTTAATCTTGACTTTTTTATATATATATATATATATAATGTTTTTATCGAGGTAAATAAAATGAAAAGCAAAAAGAAAATAATTATCGTTTCTATTACAGCTTTACTTGCAGCTGGAAGTTTTGTTGGAGGAGTAACATACGCATTATTTAAAACAAATAGTCAAGTAAATATTGCTGTTACATCTGGTAATATCGATGTCAAAGCATCAGTTGTCGATGGATTAACTTTAACACATCAAGAATGGGATAGTACAACTAGTTCCTATGTAGAAAAAGATGGATTTTATAATGGTGAAGCAACTTTAGATGAAGCTAAACACACTTTATCACTTTCAAAAATGTTACCGATGGATAAAGTAAGTTTTAAAATTAAGATTACAAATAATAGTAATGTTACTGTTAAATATAGAACAGTTGTTAAAACTTTAGAAGACACTGGTTTATTTGAAGGATTAAAAGTAACAATTGATGATGAAGAATTTGATGGAATCGAAGCTAGATCAGATTATTCAACTTGGAGCGAAACAGGTGAAAGAATTATAAATGTTTCAATAGAAATTCCAGAAGATACTACAGTTGATTATTCAAGTAAATCATGTACTGTATCATATCTTGTTGATGCTGTTCAAGGTAACGCTAGAGCTGAAAAATATGATGTTGTATATCCATTAGGTGTTAATAAATCAACTTTCCCAGACGGAAAACCTATTGTATATGAAAATTCTGATGGTGTAGCAACTTATGTTGAAGATGTTCCAACTGCAGTTAGTGCAGGCGCTAGTGTTATTTATGCACAAGAAG
>CAYNBG010000168.1:0-2455 GCA_964395495.1 uncultured Staphylococcaceae bacterium | reverse complement strand
TATTGACAAAAAACTATGGGGGGGGGTATATTATTATTAATCAAATTTATGTCAATTAAATAAATATTTAATACTGTTAATGTTTAAATATATGGTTTTAATTGAGTTTGATAATGAATTTTAAGGAGATTTATAATGAAAAATTCAAGAAGAAGAAATACTATAGTCGCATCTTTAGTCGCTCTTTGCGCTACAGTAGGAGTCGTTGGAACAGCAACATATGCTATTTTTAAATCTAATAGTGAAGTTGATATTGATGTAACAAGTGGTAAAGTTAGTGTTATAGCTAGTGCAAAAGGTTTAACTATGTCACATAAAGAATACAATAGTTCTACACAAGCATATGATACTAAAGAAGGATTATATGCAGGAACTGCTAAAATTGATAATGATACAAATACAGTAGCAATCTCAAAAATGTTACCAATGGATTCTGTATCATTTAAAATTAATGTTCATAATGATAGTGATGTTAAAGTTAAATATAGAATTATCTTTGGTTGTGCTAGTGATGATGGATTATATAATGGTTTAGATATTAAATTTGATAATGAAGCAACATCAGGATTTACTACATATACTAAATATGCTGAATTAGAAGTTGGTAGTGAAGATAAAGAAGTAAGTGTTAGTGTATCTTTCCCTGAAGATGCTGATTCTTCCTATAGTGGTAAATCATGTAAATTATATTATAAAGTAGAAGCAGTACAAGGTAATGCTAAGACTGAAGATTTAAAAGACGATACATTATATATCTTCAATGCTACAGATTTAGTTGCATTTAGTAATGCTATTAACAATAAAACATTAACTACTGTATATACAAATGTATCTTTACAAAGTGATGTTGATTTAAAAAAATATAGTTGGACACCTATTAATTGGTATACTAATTATGGAGATTATGATTTAAATTTTGATGGCAATAACTATACTATTAGTAATTTAACAGTTGAGGGCTTAAAAAAAGTTGGTTTCTTTGGAGCTGGATCAAGAGTATATGTTAAAAATGTTATTTTTGATAAAGCTAATGTTAAAGGCATTAATCATGTTGGTGTAATTATTGGTGGTACTGATGATGGTGGTGTTGAAAATTGTACTGTTAAAAACTCAACAGTTCTTTCTTATGTAAAAGATAATGATGATGGTGATAAAGCAGGAGCTATCGTTGGTTATTTATGCAGTCAACCAACAGCATATGTTAAGGGTTGTACTGTTGAAAATTGTTCAGTTACCGGTTATAGAGATGTTGGTGGTGTTGTCGGCTATGCTAATTACACAAGTAAAAGCACTCTTGAAGTATCAGGTAACACTGTTAAAAATACTACAATTACATGTGATAACTCAATTAATTATCAAGGATATTTAAGCACAGATAAAAATGATGTTCATGAAATTGTTGGTGAACAAGTCAGTGGATCAACTATAGAAAATAATACTTACGATAGCAATACTAAAGTTGTTATTAAAAATAGTTAATATTTAGTAACTTATAATAATAAACCAGTCATTATAATGTGACTGGTTTTTATTTTTCATAAATTAAAAATATAAAAAGTGTTATAATACTGTTATAAGGAATTAATATATTTATATGAACATTTATCAGTTTGAATTTAATAAGACAGGAAAAGATGATTTAGTTAATAAACATAAAGGATTAGAAGATTGGCCTATTGTATATTTAATAGATGGAGATAAAGAATTATATATTGGTGAAACTCAAAATATATTTAATAGATTTGAACAACATTTAAATAATCCTGCTAGAAAAGATTTAAAAAATATAAATGTTATATATGATAACGAATTTAATAAGTCTGCTATTTTAGATATTGAACAAAATTTAATTCAATTATGTGGAGCAGATGGTAAATATAAATTACAAAATCTTAATGGTGGACAATCATATAAGCATGATTATTATGATAGAAAAAGATATTTAGATAAAATAGATGATATTTGGGAAGAATTAAAAAAAAGAGGAATTGTTAATACTGATATTAATGAAATTAGAAACTCAGATTTATTCAAATATTCTCCATACAATACTTTAACTACTGAACAAAGTGATGCAAGTAATAAAATAATAAAAGATTTAATTAAAAAATTAGAAAATAATATTGATGGTACTGCTATTATTAATGGAGGAGCAGGAACTGGTAAAACAATAGTTTTAATTAATTTAATGTATAAATTAATAAATGCTACTAAGTTTAATATTAGCAAAAGGAATAATGGTAATAGTGATGAAGATGATGATGAAAATGATTATTATTCTTTATTTTTGCTTATACAAAATTTTGTTAAGAATTTTAATTTAAATAAACCTTTAAAGATCGCTTATATTTGTCCTATGACATCATTAAGAAAAACAATTAAAAAGGTATTTAGTTTAACTAGAAATGGTCTTGAATCTAAATTAGTTATAGGTCCATTTGATATATTTAATGAT
>CAYNBG010000167.1:0-2459 GCA_964395495.1 uncultured Staphylococcaceae bacterium | reverse complement strand
TATAAATCGTTTCCTTCTCTACTTCTTTCTCCAACACCACCAAAAACAGAGATACCATGTTGAACAGTAGCGATATTATTAATTAATTCTTGAATTAAAACTGTTTTACCAACACCAGCTCCACCAAATAATCCGACTTTACCACCTTTAACGTATGGACAAAGTAAATCAATAACTTTAATACCAGTCTCAAGAATTTCACTCTTTGTTTCTTGATCTTCAAACTTTGGAGGTTTTCTATGAATTGGGAGGCGTAAAGCGTTATCAAAAACAGAATCATCTTGTTCATCAATTGGTTTTCCTAAAACATTAAACATTCTTCCTAATGTTTTTTCGCCAACTGGAACACAAATAGGATTACGAGTATTAAATACTTTCATTCCTCTTACAATTCCTTCAGTAGGTCCCATAGCGACTGTTCTAACTGTATCATCACCAATATGTTGTTCAATCTCAAGTGTTAACGTCTTACCTTCTCCCATTTCAACAACTAAAGCAGTTAAAATATTAGGTAATTCTCCTTCCTTAAATTGAACGTCAATAATAGGTCCAACTGCTTGAACTACTATTCCGTAATCGCTTTCTTTATGACTTTTTGTGTTCATAACTATTTCCTCCTATTTATTTAAACTTCCAGAAACAACTTCTGTTATTTCTTGAGTAATACTTGATTGTCTTTCTTTGTTATATTCAAGTCTTAACTTTTCAACTAAATCTTTAGCATTTTTATCTGCGTTATCCATTGCGTTTCTTCTAGCTGAATATTCACTAACTAATGAAGAAACAAATTTTTCATATATAGTGACATTAATGTATTGAGGTATTAATGAATTTATAACTGTATTGATATCTGGTAAAAACACTGGAGATATTTCAACTTTCTTTTCTTCTTTAAATATTAATGGCAATATTTGAATAGATTCAACTTTAGAAATAAGTGAATTAATATATCTATGATAAATAACTTCAACACTTCTATATTCTCCTGTTAAATATTTTGAATCAATAAAATCGATTAATCCTTTAAGTTCAGAAATTTCTACTTTATCTAAAACGTTAGTGAATTCTGTATAAATTTGGAGATTTTTCTTTTTAGAATATTCGATAAATCCTTTTTCACCAATCGTAATAACTTCATCTCCATCTTTATAAAAATCTGAATAATACTTATAAACTTCGTTATTATATCCTCCGCACAATCCTAAAGAACTAGTAACAATAATAACTAATCTTTTTTTAGCGTTACTATATTGTGTTAATAAAGGATTAATAGTTGTTAATTCATCATCATTAAGAGAAAATAAAGCATCATTTAATATAGTTTTTGTTTCTTTAACAAAATCTTCATGATTTTTAAGTTCACGCATAAAACGTCTAGATTTAACATTTGCAACTAATTTCATTGCACTTGTTATTTTTCTAGTAGAATTAACAGTATTGATTCTTCTTTTTATATTATTTAAGCTTTGCCCCATTATTTAAATCTCTTTCTTTAATAAATGTTTCAATAACTTCTTTTAATTTTGTAATATCTTCATCACTTAAATCGTGATTTTTTTCTAATTTTTTAATAATATCACTGTTAAAATTTTGAATATTTTCATATAAAGAAGCTAAAAACTCATTAACTTCTTCTTTTTCTAATAAATCTAAATATCCATATTTTGCTGCAAAGAATTCTATAGTTTCTCTTGTAAATGAATATGGAGCATATTGTGGTTGTCTTAAAACTTCCATCATAACATCACCATGATGAATAATTTTCTTTGTAGATTCATCGATATCACTACCAAATTGAGTAAATGATTGAAGTTCAGCATAATTTGCTAAAGCCATTTTTAAAGAACTAGAAACCTTTTTCATAGCTTTATATTGAGCAGCACTACCAACACGAGAAACAGATAATCCTGTATCAATAGCAGGTCTTTGACCTCTATTGAATAAATCAGTTGATAAGAAGATTTGACCATCTGTAATAGAAATAACGTTAGTTGGAATATATGCTGAAATATCACCAGCTTGTGTTTCGATGATTGGAAGAGCTGTAATTGATCCTCCACCATGTTCTTTATTTAATTTAGCACATCTTTCAAGTAATCTTGAGTGAAGATAAAAAATATCACCAGGATAAGCTTCTCTACCAGGGCTTCTCTTTAATAATAAAGATAAGGCTCTATATGCAACTGCGTGTTTACTTAAATCATCGAAAACAATTAATACATCCTTGCCTTCTTTTGCCCATTCTTCTGCGATTGTAACACCACTAAATGGAGCAATATAAAGCATTGGAGATGATTCAGATGCACTAGCATTAATAACAACTGTATATTCCATACATCCGAAATGATTTAATCTATCAACGATTTTTGCAACACTACTATTCTTTTGTCCAACTGCAACATATATACAATTAACATTTTTACCTTTTTGATTAATGATTGTATCAATTGCAATAGCAG
>CAYNBG010000166.1:0-2583 GCA_964395495.1 uncultured Staphylococcaceae bacterium | reverse complement strand
ATACTTTAATTGAATGTAGTCTTGAAACAGGTAGAACACATCAGATAAGAGTTCATATGTCTAGTATTCATCATAGTGTTGTAGGTGATCCTTTATATGGAGGCAGTACTTCTATATACAATAATGGTCAATTACTACATGCATATAAATTAACGTTTACGCATCCTAGAAGTAAAAAAATAATGACACTAGAAGTGCCATTACCAGATTACTTTAACGAAGTATTAAAAGATTTAAAATAATTTATTTATTTCTTTATAATTAGCAAAGTTTAACTTTGCTAATTTTTTAAATTCATCAATTCCTTTTTCGTTAATAAATTTGCTTGCAAAATCTATTGTATCTTTACCAGCTCCTAAAGGAATTTTATAACCTAATTTAGATTCTTTAAACTCTTTATTTTGTAAGAATAAATATCTAGCAATACAGCTTGCTAAAGCTACACTAGGAAAATAAGTTTCGCCTTTTTCTTTAAAGATAATATTTTTTTCTACATTTTTTATTGATGTTAAATAAGAATAATATAAATCTTCGCTTACAAATTGATCCATATATACATTTTGAACATATGGGCATACTTTATGTAACTCATATAAACAGTGATTATGTAAAATTGCTTTAATCTTATTCATATTAAAACCTTTTTCATAAGCGTTATTATATCTATCGTTTTCTAAAACTTTAGCGACATAATGAACTTTATTAATGATTAATGGTATTATTTCCATTATTTTTTGATCTGTTAATTTTTTAGAATCATTAATATTATATTTTTCAATGAGTTTCATAGTTTCATGATCTACATAAGCAGCACAAACAACAATTGGAAGTAAAAAATCACCAGTTCCGACTTCGTCACTACCAATTTGTGAATCTACATCAATAAAATAAGGAGATTCTTTTTCTACTTTTTGTTTTTTAGGAATTATTTTTTCTTCTAATGAATAAAGCTTAGCAATACTTAAAGGATCTTCACCTTGAATAGTCATTTTGAAATAATCATTCTTGTTATTGCTATATATTGTAAATATATAATTATCATCAGTTTTAATAACATATAAAATATAACCTATATTTCTATCGGTGATATTATTAGAAAACTTATTTACTAACTCATTTAATGTTTCTTGAGATATTTTAATTGTTATCACACTAATATTTTATCACTTTTACCAAAAAAATGTTATTTAAAATAAAAATGATTATGTTTTTATGTTAAAATATTTAAATATGAGTTATTTAACTGATTATAACTTTCATACCCATACGACAAGATGTGGTCATGCATATGGAAGTGATGAAGAATACGTTTTAAAAGCAATAGAACTTGGACTTGATGTCTTGGGTTTTTCAGATCACGCGCCATTTAAAGATATTCATCATGAAGGTATGAGAATGGATTATTCTTCATTAAATGAATACATATCTTCAATTAATTATTTAAAAGAAAAATATAAAGATAAAATTACTATCTATTGTGGTTTAGAAATTGAATATTATGAAGAATATGATTCATATTATAAAGAATTATTAAATAACGGAATAGATTATTTGATATTAGGTCAACATTGTTATTATATTAATAATGAATGTCATTCTTATTTTGAAACAGATGATAAAGAAAGTATTAATAAATATAAAGAAATGGTTATAAAAGCTATTAAAACTGGTTATTTTCTTTATGTTGCTCATCCTGATATTTATTCAATTGCTTTAACAGACAAAGAATATATTAGTGAAGTAGCTGAAGAGATATGTAAAGTTGCTAAAGAATATAATGTTCCTCTTGAAGTTAATTTGGGTGGACTTCGTTTTGCTGATTTTAATTCGATTATTAAAGGAACTGAACCTTATCCAAATCATTATTTTTTTAAAGTAGCTAGTAAATATAATAATGATATTGTAATAGGAGTAGATGCTCATGCTCCAAATGATTTTGATACAATAAATATTTATTTTTTAAATAATTTCATCATTAGACATAATTTGAATTTAATAAGACATTTAAGGGTTAAAAATAATGGATAAAGCATACAAAATACTTGAAATAGATGAAATTATTAAAAAAATAGATAAATATATTAAAACATATAAAGGAAGATATTTATTAGAAAACTTAGAAGCTATTAAAGATTTTGATATTGTTAATTCTTCTTTAAATAGGCTTAAAGAATTTGATGAATATATATCTAAATATGGTGATTTACCTATATTTTCAACTTTAGATTTATATTCTTTATTATCTAAAGTTAAAAAAGGTGATATTTTATCTGAAGAAGATTTACTTAAAATTAAAGAAGAAATAGAAAATATTATTGATTTAAATAAATTTTTCTTTAAAAATAAATATGAGTTTAATTATTTGATGCCTGTTATTAAAGATTTTTCTTCACCAAATGATTTTTATAATCTTATTAATAATGTTATTGGAAAAGATGGAACCATTAAAGATGATGCTAGTAAAAAATTATATGAAATAAGAAATAAAAAATATAAATTAAATAACGAATTACATAAGCAAATATCTCAATCATTAAGTAAATATAATGAGTATTTATCTCAAAGTAATTTTACTTTAAAAGG
>CAYNBG010000165.1:0-2600 GCA_964395495.1 uncultured Staphylococcaceae bacterium | reverse complement strand
CAATTGTACATTTCTGTTTAGTTTTCAAAGATCTCTAGCGCATTGATTTCTAATCTTTAAGAAGTCTAACCTCTTAAATGCGCGTATATTAGTATATAACCTACGCCATACGAAAGTCAAGCAAATTTTTAAATATTTTTAAATAATTTTTATTGACCTGCTTCAAATGAACGCAAGTGTTATTATTATACATACTTCACTACTTTAAAGCAAGTGAAAATTTAACTTTTTTTAATATTATTTTAATATCTTATATTTATAATATAAATAGTTTTAAATTTTATAAAGATGCTGTAGATAGAAGACAATTTAACAAAATTGTAATAATAAATACTTTATTTTCGAGAATTAATTACAATGTTTAAAAATTTAATATTCAACTTCTAATATAAATACCCTTTCTTCTCCTCTATAACCATATAATTTATGTTTATTATCTTCTTCTTTTATATATAAAGATAATGCTTCATTTAAATATGCTTGAGTTATATATTCAATTTGAAATGCTTTTATATTAACTTGATGATTTACCCAATATTCATCATAATAAAAATCTAGATAATGAGAATTATTTAAATGTCCATTATGATCACAATATGATAAAGGAACTTTTACATCTTTTAAAAATGTTAATTCTTTTTTATCTATAGATGGTAATTTTTTTATTCTATTAACAAACATTGATGGTCTATTAGTAACATATGGAGTAAAATCAAATGTTTCTAAGCTTTTAGTTTTTAAGTTATATACCATCCAAATTTGTTTAACTTTAGCTATTTCTTCTTTATTTGACTTAATTAAAACTTCTCTAGGATATTCAACTAATCTAGAATTATAAGCAAATGTAGTAGCACTTACCTTCTTTAAATCATATTTATTATTAATAATTTCTACTCTATTTCTAACAACAACCCATATTAAATCTTTTTTAATAAAATCATGATAACCAATACCTAACTTATCAGCATGATCTCCGGCTACTTGTTGAGATATATCTAAAATACTACTTGGTTTTAAGTAGTCTTTATTAGATAACATATTATTTGTTATTCTAAACTCTTCTTTAAATGTATTTATATATTTCATTATTAAAAAGCCCAATTGCCATTTATAAATATTTGATGTTTATTACCATCAAAATCATAACCTTCTATATTTAAATCTTCACTTCCAATCATAAAATCAACATGATTAATAGATTCATTAATACCTTTAGCGTGTATTTCATCATTGCTCATATTTTCATATCCATCCATTAAGTTTTCAAATCCACGTCCTAAAGCTAAGTGACATGAAGCATTTTCATCATATAAAGTTGAATAGAATATTAATCCAGTATCGTTTATAGGGGAATGAAATGGAATTAATGCGCATTCGCCTAACATACTACTTCCTTCATCCATCTTAACTAATTCTTCTAATTGTTTTTGTCCTTTTTTAGCTTCAATTTTACTAACTTTACCATCTTTAAAATAAATCTTAAAGTCTTCAACTAATTGAGAATTTAAACTTAAAGGCTTACTAGAAACTACAACACCTTCACATGCTCCTTTTTTAGGAGAAGTAAAGCATTCTTCACTAGGAATATTTGGTTGAAAGTAAATTCTTGATTCTTGACCATACTCTCCTCCTGCAGCCCATTTAACATTAGGTAAAAGATGAACTGTAAAATCAGTCCCATTTTTACTTGTATAATGTAATCTTTCTAAATGTAAATTATTTAATGTCTCTACTCTTTTTCTTAAATTAGCATCATGAATTTCCCAATTTTTAATAGGATCTCCTTCGTAAGCTCTACTAACTTTCAATATAGCAGTCCACAATGCTTCAATTGCTTCATTATCATCTTTAATATTAGGAAATACTTTTTTAGCCCACTTTAAAGAAGGAACTCCTGCAATACACCACTGAACTTTATTATCAAATTCATTTCTAATAGGCATAATAACTTTGCCTTTTGCTATGCTTGCTCTTGTATATTTTTCTACATCAATTCCATTTAATGCATCAGGATCATCAGATTCAATAAATAATCTACAAGCGTTAACTTTTGCAATATGTTTCCGTTTATCTATTTCAAATTCTTCTAAAGTAGATAGGTCTTTTTCATCTTGATATGTAATAGCTAATTTATCTACTACAGGATCATAATAATTAACAAATACTTTTCTAGCTCCACATTTATATAATTCTTCTACTAATATCTCAATAAACTCAGGTTGATCCAATCCACAAGATAGCATTACATCTTGTCCTTTTTGAACATTAAGGCCACTTTTAGCAATTAATTTAGCGTAATTGACCAATTTTTCTCTTTCCATACAAAATCTCCTTAAATCATTATCATTTCAGTATTAATTATATTATAATTAAAACGATTTAAGGAGATTTTAATTTATGGATGAGAAAAGATTAAGAATTTTAGAAAAATCTATAAAAGTATTCGAAGGAGCTATTATTGCTGCTTTAGGTATATTATTTGTATGTTTATACAATAATGAAGGTTTAAATAAAGCTATTAGTTACTGTGTAGGTACTGTATTTATCATATTTGGTTTATTTTCAATATGTTTATCATTTATGCTTAAAAAAGGTGTATT
>CAYNBG010000164.1:0-2608 GCA_964395495.1 uncultured Staphylococcaceae bacterium | reverse complement strand
ACAATGTATTGAGGAACCATACTTGAACCATGACTGACTAATGTACCATCAATTTGAGCATGTAACATATTTTCCATACTAGCGATGACGATTTCTTTTCTTAAAACAACATTGTCACCTTTAACAGCACCATGTTTTGTACCATAGCTTAAAGCCAAAGAATCACATCCTGTCTTTTTAAAGAAATCAATGACTAACATTGGATCAGTATAAGTAGAATTTGCAGCAAAAACGTGATCTTCAACACCTGCTAAAACACCAAGTTCACCTTCAACACTAACCCCATGTTTATGAGCGTAAGAAACAACTTTTTTAGTTAATTTAACATTTTCTTCATATGGAAGTGAACTTCCATCGATCATAACGCTATTAAATCCTGCATCAATTACAGCTTTACATGATTCATAGCTTCTTCCGTGATCTAAATGAAGTGAAACTGGTACAGATGATTTATTAGCTCTGTCTTTTACAAATTTAGCAATACGTTTTGCACCTAATTTCTTTTCGTCTAATGTTCCGTTTAAGAAATCTGGTCTTCCGCCAATAAATGCAAGTCCTGGCTCAGCAACTTGAATAATTGCTGCACATCTTAAATCTTCGCAAGCTTCAATTATAGCTTCAGCTTGGCAAGGCATATTTACGTTAAAAGCACCATGAGCAATTTTATGGTCTCTTGCATAAGTTAAAATATTTTTTGTTGTTATATATGGCATAACATTCTCCTTTTTTATTATTTTAATATTATGATTTTAATTTCGTTATTACAATAAAAAAGAAAAATATTTTAACTTATTTTATATAATAAAATGCTAAAAAGTTTTAAATAAAAATATTTGGTGTTTCGATTGAAAGTTAATATTTTTGATATATTTTATTAAAAGAAAGACATTTTACTTTCGAATAAAATAAAAAGTGATTATTTTAAGTTATTTATAGAAAAATTTCGTTTTTTTTGTTGTTTTTCGTTTTATGTATCATTTATAATTATTTCGAAATTGAAAACGAAATTTTTTACTTATTGGAGGTATAGCATATGACAGAATTAAGAAGACAAATTGGAAAAATATGTCTTGCAGCTTTGTTTTTAGCTTTAGGATTGGTGTTACCTACAATTACAGGTAATATTCCACAATATGGAAGTATGTTTTTACCAATGCATTTGCCTGTAATTTTAGCAGGTTTTGTTTTAGGACCTTGGTATGGATTAGTATTAGGTGCAGCAACACCATTATTAAGATCTGTATTTTTTGGGATGCCACCAATTTTTCCAACAGCTTTAAGTATGTCTTTTGAATTAGCTGCTTATGGATTTACATCTGGTTTCTTATTCTATTTAATTTATAGAAAGTTTAAAAAGATTAATATTTATGGAAATATTTTTATTTCTTTAATTAGTAGTTTAATTGTTGGAAGGCTTGTTTATGGATTTGCAATGTGGATTTTAATGTTATGCAATTCATCAGTTCAATTTAATGGAACTATTTACATTAACGGAATTTTATTAAATGCATGGCCTGGAATTCTTATTCAATTAGTATTGGTTCCATCTCTTGTTATAATTTTATATAAAGCAAAATTATTACAACCATATCTTGATCCAATTGTAAAAAAGCAAGAAAAAGTAGATAATAATGAAGGTGGAGAATTATCTAAGTAATATTGTTAAATATATTGAACTATTTTTAAAAGATCACGATAAAATAGTTATTGCTATTGATGGGATGTGTGGAAGTGGTAAAACCACTTTGGCGCAGGAAATCAATAGTTTTTTTAATGGAAATATTATACATATGGATGATTATTTTCTTCCGCTAGAGAAAAGAACTAAAGAAAGACTTTCTACTCCTGGTGGTAATGTTAATTATGAGAAAGTATATGAAGATATTGTTTTAAATTTAGACAAAGATTTAATTTATGAACCATTTGTATGTAAAACAAAATCTTTTAAAGAAAAATCAATTATAAAATTTAATAAAGTAACTATTATAGAAGGAAGTTACGCTTTACATCCTTATTTTAAAAAATACTATGATTTAGCGATTGTTTTAAAAATTAGTGATACAAAGCAAATTGAAAGATTATCTAAAAGAGAAGGGCTTAAATTGGATGATTTTATAAATAAATGGATACCATTAGAAAATAAGTATTTTGAATATTATGATATATTTTCTAAAGCAGATTTCTTGATTGATATTAAATAAAATTAAAAAAAGAGTGGGAAATCCCACTCTATTTTTGAATTTGTTAGACTTTTAATGATTAATCTCTTGAGTTTAAATCGTTAAATTTTACATAATCGGCTACAAAATTCATAAATCCACTTTCATTTCTGTTTGGTCTTACGTTTTTGGAGCTACGATTATGAAGTCTATTACTTTCTTTTCTAAGTAATGATCTCATTTTTCTACCTCCGTTTTTATGCAACTTTTATGGATTTTCAAAGTTGCAGGATTATTATTTTAATGATTTTATAAATAATGTCAAGTAAGAATTTAAATTGAAAGCGTTTTCATTAAAAATTAATTAAAAAGTAACAGTTAAAATTTAAAGTATTTTAAGAATGAATTATAATATTTTTATGAGTAATATTATTGATTATTTAAAGAAA
>CAYNBG010000163.1:0-2615 GCA_964395495.1 uncultured Staphylococcaceae bacterium | reverse complement strand
AATTCTTCTATTCCTTCTCCGGTTTTTGCTGAGATAGGAATAATAACTGCATCCTTATTTCTCATTTTTATGTTTTCCTTTGCCTTTGATAAAGAAAAATCAAAGTAAGGAGCTACATCCATTTTGTTAATCAAGAATAATTGACATACTTGATACATAAGAGGATATTTTAATGGTTTATCATCACCTTCAGGAACACTTAGAATATTGATATTTTTAAATGCACCTGTATCAAATTCTGCTGGACAAACTAAGTTACCAACATTTTCAATAATAATTAAATCTAAATCTTTTGTTTCAAGAGATACGATTCCTTGCATTGTCATATCTGCAGTTAAATGACACATTCCTCCAGTATGAAGTTGAATAGCTTCAACTTTACCTAACTTGGAGATGGTTTCAGCATCTACTGCACTATCGATATCAGCTTCCATAACAGCAATTTTAAATTCATCTTGAAGTAGAGCTAAAGTCTTACATAATGTAGTAGTTTTTCCACTACCAGGAGAAGACATTAAATTAAGCAATAAAGTTTTATTCTTCTTTAACTTTTCTCTAAGTTTATCAGCTTCTTCTTCATTAGATTTAAAAATGTTTTCCTTAATTTCAATAATTCTTACTTGGTCCATATTCTAAATCCTCATAAACAATATCATTTTACTAAATTTACTATAGTAAAAAAAGTAAAAAATGACTAATTCAGTAAGTTAGAATACGCTAACTAACATATTTTTACTGAATTATTGTATTTTTTTACTTAATTAAGATTTAATCTTAAAATTTCCGTATTATTCTAAAACTTTTATATCGCTAGCCTTATAAGAAATGATAGCATGATAAAGATCATCTTCTTCAACAAATTCAATCAAAACATTCTCTTCATCAATTACATCATAGATGTATCCTGTATTACTTTTTTTAACAACTACTCTATTTTCATAACCAAAAATTTCTTTATCTTTTAATGTTATAATTCTCATACCAATTTCTAAATCCATAAGTTTCTCCTAGTGGATATATTTTAAAATTAGTAATGTCCTAAATTTAGGACACAAGAATAAAATGAGAATTAATCTTTATATTTTTCTATAGCTTTAGACAAACCTTCTTTAATTCTTAAAACAAAACTATTTGGAGATGCAACCTTAACACAATCAGAATATTGTAAGACCCAATAATATAATGCATCTTCATTTGAATGAACTTTAACATATATTCCATCATCTTTATTTAAAATTTTAATAGATTCACCAAACCAATCTTTAATAGTTAAAATCATTCCTTCACTATCAAGTTTTAAAACTGCATCTATAACATTTCCACCAAACATATAAATATGATCATTTATATACTTGCTGATTGAAAAGTTTTTTTCTATATCTTTTAAATCGGTTATTCTTTTAATATTCATATCTTTTTTAATGTTAACATCAACCATATAATCTATTCTAAAAGTGTGTAATGATCTATATTTTTCTTTAAAATTACAAATTAAATAATATCTACCAAAATTATTAACTAAATAATATGGAGAAACGATATATTCATAGCCATGTTTTCTATTAATTTTATTACCGTTTCTATCACAAGTAATATATTTAAAACCAACCATTTTACCTTCTTTAATAGCTTCATGAATTATATTAACATTGAGCAAAACATCTTTATTTGATGTTCTATTAATTTCTTCAGATTTATAAATATATGAATAGTCTTTTCTTTGATAAATACTAAAACAACTAGATATAGCATCAGACAATCTTTTAGCTTCTTTTCCATCGATACTTCTACTTGATAATATAGCATCAATTAAATAATATGCTTCAGTATTATCAAATGTTCTTGATAGTAAGGCAAAACCACCCCTTGAACCTTTAGTAATATCATAATCTAATTCTTCTAATAATTTTAAAGATGATGCTACAGACTTTCTTTCAAGTTCAATATCAAAATTTTGATATATTTTATCTATTATTTCTTGTTGAGTTAAATAATGTTCTTCATCTGTGTATTCTTCTAATACTTTTAAAACTAGTAATATAGAACTCTTTTTATTTTCTATCATAATTAGTACCTTTATTTGTTTTAATTATATTATAGAATTAGTACTAAAATAAGTACATATTTTTAAAAATATATATTATTTACTTATTATTTTTTTAATTCTTCTAATGTTTTAACATACATATCATATGTTCTATCATCATAACAATATACTGCTATTTTATTAAAATCTTTAGATCTATTAATTATTTCTTTTAATGCAATTGGACATGCTTTTTCAAGTGGAAAACCATATATACCTGTAGAAATAGATGGTAAAGCAATTGTTTTTATATTGTTTTTAATAGCTACATCAAATGTATTTTTATATGCTTTTGCTAATACTTCTTCAGGGTTAGGTAATCTATCATAAATAGGACCAACAGTATGAATAATATATTTTGCCTTTAATTTAAAGCCATCTGTAATTGTAGCAGATCCTATTTCTTGATCTCCTAACTTTCTACAAGCTTCACCTAATTCATAATTACCTGCAGCATCAAAAATAGCTCCACAAACACCTCTACCATCACTTAAATGTTTATTGGCAGCATTAACAACTGCATCACCTT
>CAYNBG010000162.1:0-2619 GCA_964395495.1 uncultured Staphylococcaceae bacterium | reverse complement strand
TTTTTAATTTAAGTTATTAAAAACTTAATTTTTTGTTGACTAATGATTTATTAAGTTATATAATTTAAGTAAGTTAAAACTTAAATTTTAACACTTACATATGGAGGAAATTGAATAGAAATGGTAAAAATTTTTGATTATAAAACGAAAATTTTAAGAATTCGAGATGGTGAAGAAGAAAAATTAGACGCTGATGAAGGAAGTTTATTTAATGATTGTTATAATCCTTGTGCTAATTTTGAACAAATTGATTTAGATTTAATCGAGGATGAAACTAAAATGAAATATAAAGAATTTAATAATTCAATTGGAAATGATGAAACAATCATTATAACTGATGATGATAAAAGAGAAGCTCGTAATGATGAAAGACATATTAGAGAATATTTTAGAAGACTTAATGAATTTGATGACGATATAGAAGGTGAAGACTTAAAAAATAAAGAAAAAAAGAATGTTGTTGCGTATGAATTAATTAAAGCTGCAAAATTAGGCGAAAATGAATTGCCTTTAGAAAAAGTTGTAGGACATGATGCTCAAAAAGAAGAATTATTAAATGTTATTAAATGGTTTAAAAATCCTGAAGATCTTAAAAAAAGAGGTGTTTCAATACCAAAAGGTGTTATTTTATATGGAGATCCAGGTAATGGTAAATCTTTGCTTATTAAAGAAATAATTAAATGCTGTGATTGCCCTGTATTTTATTATAATGGAACTAGTGATGTAGATTCTATTAATGAATTATTTAAAAAAGCAAGAGAAACAAAGCATGCTGTTATTATCATTGATGAATTAGATTTATTAATTAATAAAGATAGACAAATAGCTAGATGTTTACAAGAAAACTTAGATGGAGTCGAATCTTATGATGATGTTTTAGTTTTAACAGCTACAAACGATCTTGATGACATTCCAGATGCGTTAAAAAGAAATGGTAGACTTGAAAAAATTATTTATATACCTGAACCAGAACCAAATGAATGTTTAGCATTATTTAAAAAACACTTTAAAGAATTTGATGTTGAATTGCCTAAGGATTTTGACGATGAAGAAATAGGAATTGCTCTAAGTGGAGTGAGTTGTGCATCTATTAAATCTATTGTAAATGATATTGTTTTACGTAATGGATTTGAAAATATTACAATTGATAATATTTATGATTCTATCGCTAGAATTAATAGCAAAGTACAAACAGGTAAAAAAGAAAAATTATATGAAGTAGCAATTCATGAAGCAGGCCATGCAGTTGTAGCTAATCAATTTAAAGAATTCTTTAAGCTTCAAAATTTAAATATGAATGGTGGAGAAGGTAGTTTTGGAGTCCATGATTTAAAAAGAGAATATCCTGAATATGAAAAACATTTAGCTACTGTTAAAATTGCTTTAGGTGGTTTATTAGCAGAAAAAATTATTTTAAATAAAGGAAGTAGCGGATGTTGTAGCGATCTTCAAAGAGCTAGAAGCACGATTTATCATCTTGTAAATGCTATAGGGTATAATGGATGCTATAAAACACTTCCTTCTCTTGATGGAACAAGAAGAGAAACATATATTAAAAGAAGAAAGAATGAACGTATTATTGAAAGAATGTTTAAAAAATCTGAAAAAGAAACTATTAAAATCATTAAAAATAACAAATATAAAATTATCGCATTAGCTGATGTTTTATATAAGAAGAATAGATTAATGCCTAAAGAGATTCATTCGATAATCGATTAACATATCCTCCTTTCGTGAAAATATTGGTGAATCTTTCACCAATATTTTCATATAAGGATTTAAAAACTATTTATTTTAAACAAAAAATAAATTAAAATATTAATAAGTTTAATAAAACTTAAAGGAGATGATATGGAAGAAAAGGAATTGACTCTTGAAAATATTTCTAGAGAAATAGGATATGGTGAATTATTGATTTTGATATACTCCTATTGTGTTGAAAGAGGATTTATTGAAAGAAGTGATAAGTGTAATGAAATAATAGATAATCATTCTCGTACAATTGAAGAAAATGGTGAAATTAAACAAAAACTATATAATTTTGAATATAAAGATATTTTAGAATTCGTTAATAGTTATATATATACACAAAGAAAAAATTTCTTTTTTGATTTTGGTTTTATTAATACTAGTATTAGTGAAAAGATGTGTAATTTATTTATGGATTTATTAAATATTGTTCCTACTGATTATTTTTTAGATTTTGGTAGTAATGATGCTTCTATTGTTAATACTGCTAAAAAATACACAAATAATTTAATTTATTTAAAATCTAGAAATGATGAAAGGACAATGATAATTAATGAGATATTAAATTTAAAATGTGAATATCTTGATATTAAAAATAATTTCTTTTCTCCGATTCAATGTGACAAAATTGTTTGTTTTCCTGAAGGTTTTAAAAGAATGTTTGAAGATTCTTCAATTCCTTCTTTAGTTAATAGATATGTTATGAAAGAAAACAATAACTTTTTATATGAATATGATGATAGTAATAGTTATGAATGGAGATTTATTGATAAAGTCATATCATTTTTAAAAGATGAAAATAGTAAAGGTATTATAATTGTTAAACCTAGAGTCTTGCTAAACGAAAAAGATAAAGACATATGGAGAAAT
>CAYNBG010000161.1:0-2642 GCA_964395495.1 uncultured Staphylococcaceae bacterium | reverse complement strand
AAAGTTTTACCTTAAAACTCTACTTAATAAAACTTGAAATAACATTATACAACTAATTATTTAAATAAATTTCCTTATTGCAGAACTAACAACTTCAATGCAATCTTTTCTCATTCATGAATCATGGTCAGCATTAAATTTAACAACTTGCAAATTTTTAGACGGAATTACTTTTTCAAATCCTGCAGCATGAGACTTTATTATCCTATCAACTATTTGACTTGTTTGCTCTGAATCCTTAAGAGGATTAACAGTAGCTTTAACAAATAAAACCTTTACATCCTTTAAAGTTTTAGGAATATAATCAAGTCATGCATTTCCTATTATTTGATAATTTTTTAATATAACATCCAAAGACATTTTTTTTCTAAGTTCCGCAAGAAAAGGAGAGGCTAGGGCTATGTCTTCATAATATAGATTAATATTTTTGCGCATTACCTCACAATCCTTCAATTCATATATATACTGAGAATCAATTAAGACAAGTTTTTTAACTGTATCGCCATTCTTTTGTAATTGTCTTGCCATCTCAAAAGCTATAGTTCCACCAACGCATCAACCTCCGAGCATATAAGGGCCACATGGTTGATTAGATTTTAAGATTTCTATATATTTACTAGCTAGTTCATGAATATTTCGAATCATATTTTTTGGATGATATCAATTGTATTGATTCACTGCAGCAAAACTAATATCTTCTTTAATCCTATTAGCAAGACTATAATATGCTTCAGCACCAGATAACCCAGCATGTATAAAAAATAATGAAGGTTTATTTGCATCTTGTGAATATATATGTAAAATATCTTTATCTACGTTATGAGTTTCACTTATACATTCTTTTGAAATTTCCTTAATAGTAGGATGCTTATATATAAAGCTAGGATTTAAAGCAATATTAAGATTTTTAGAAAGCTCTTCAGTTAAATCAATAACGCTAAATTTGTCCCCACCAACATCAAAGAAATTACTACTTGGTTGTAAGTTTTCCTTTTTAATGTTACCTAAAACGCATATGAATGCATCTTTAACGACGTCTAGTATCTTATTTTCATCAAAATCTTTTAATTGTTCATTTTCATATAATTTTTCTCTGACAATAGCACCGCTTAAATTCTTTGATTCTAGCTTTTTCAAATATCCAATAAAACTATTTTTTATTTTATTAAACAGAGCAATGTCAAATACTTTTAAATTGTAATCAAAACTAAAAACATAGGAATTACTATTGTAAAAACCATTCATGTTTAAATCAGTGCCAATTATATTATCTAGGTGCATTTGATGACCTGTATCATAATCATATGATTCCATAAACATAGAATTTGGTCTTATTTGACTCATGCTTCCCAAATTGTTATATGTAACAAGTAGATTCAAATCTAAAATATCATCAAATAAAGCCTGATAACCAATGCCATCTTTTGGGATTCTATCTGATAATTTATGAACATAATTCACAAGAGATTCGATTTCAAGATCAAGACTATCAACAAAAAAAGGATATATAGCAGTAAATCATCCAACTGTCCTGTCAATACAAAGCTTTGCATCATATTCACGTCTACCATGACTTTCCCTCAAAAAAGAAACTGTATCTATATTAATATTATCTTTAAGCGACTTACATAGGGCACTTATAAATAAATCGTCAATATGTGTGTTTGTATTATTAGCAAAATTTTTTAAATTTCTATATGTAGTATTATCAATAGTCAAAACAACTTTCTTCATTACTGGACTATCAGTTGAAGATTTTCTTTTAGTTAAATTACAGTTATCAACAATACTATGTACTCTATTTCAATAACTACGCTGATTTTTTACTGATATAGATTTTTTGTAATCTTCACGAGATTTAGCAAATTCAACAACACTATTAGTCTTAGGTGGTAATTTAACTTCTTTTTTATTATACAAAGAAGTGTATATTATATTAATATCATCACCAAGTATCCTCCAAGAAACTCCGTCAACTAAAAGGTGATGAATAGAAAGTAATAAATAGTCAAATTTTAGATTTCTAAATATACAAGCTTGTACAAGAGGTCCTTTTTCTATGTCCATGCTAGAATGTATTCGATTTGCAACACGAGAAACATCCTTGCTTTGTGATTCTGTTATTTTAAAATAACGTGAATTTCCAACCTTCATGATAACAAGGTGATTGTCTATAAAACGCGAGCGTAAAATATCATGATGTTCAACTAGTTTATTTAATGTTTTTTCAAGCAGATTTTTATCAATTTTACTGGAAGCTCTATATAACATGCACTGATTAAATATATTTGGATATTTAAGTTTTAAATTTTTAAAATGTGTTGTCATAGGAGTGTCGAGAACCTCCCCAACAACATCGTCTTGTTTAACATTTGTTGTCGTGTAAACTTTTGAGCATAATTTGCATATAGAATCAATTAAATCAAGTTGCAAAATAGAATTTGCTGAAATTTTAAGATTATTATTACGTAATTTTGAGCTTCATCGTAAAGCTACTATGGAATCTCCTCCTAACTCTACAAAACTATTGTTTAAACCAATATTGCCATCGATCCCTAAAACTTCTACTAAGGTAGATATAACTATCTTTTCTTTTTTAGTTTTTGGTGGAACATAATTATCATTATTGTTAAATTTAGGTT
>CAYNBG010000160.1:0-2682 GCA_964395495.1 uncultured Staphylococcaceae bacterium | reverse complement strand
TTAACATACATATTTCCATAAGTTGAATTAATACTTAAAGTAAAATTATCACTTGATATTTCAATACCGATATACATTATTCCATCGCTTGTTTTATACATTGGGTAAACTCTATGTGTGATTAATTCGTTTACTTCTTTAATATCAAAGTTCCAACCTAAGAAAGTTAAGTTTAAATCATCGTGCGCTTTTCCTTCTGGTAAAGTTGTAAGTGCTTTTGCTTCATCATTTGTATAAACATAAGCAAAAGAATAATCATAATCATAAAAAACAACATTGTCGGTAAAGAATGTAGGTTGAGCTGCTATTGCACTCGCATCATCGCTAATACCTAAACCAACCTTTTGATTTCCATACTTATCGTGAAAAATAACACCTTTTGCAACATTATTTTCACTTGTCGTGTCGCCTGTTAAATCAAATAAAACATTGCCGACCTTATCCATTAATTTGTTAATTGCCATATTTACTCTCCCTATGAATTATTTTTATTGTAGTTCCATAACTATTTTCAAACTCTTCGCTATCATCTATAATTATCGCTTTATAACCATAATGACTAATTACTAAACAATAACCATATTTATTTAACCAACCACGCAAATCGCTTTCTTGAATAGTTGAAACTTTTTTACTTCCTAAATACATCGCCATAAACTAATATCTCCTTATAATGATAGAAGCGCCACCTGTTGAACCACTTTCCACTTTTTCCCAACTCATAACTCCATTTACACTACATAAATAAAGTTTATCACTTGTTGAGTTTAAAGCATTGATTACATAACAATATGAAGTATCGCCACTTGTTGTATTAATTAATTTTAATATACCACTATCACTTGTATAATCACTAATATAATAAGGAATATCTAAACTTTGTTTAATTACAACACCATTTCCAATAGTAGTTCCATTATGTGATAAATACAATTTGTTTTCGCTTTCTGTATAATATAAATCATCAGGTAAAGCACTTGAAAGTGAATTTATTTTATTAGTGTTAGCAGTTATATTAGTTTCATTTGTTGCGATTTCGCTTGTATGAGTTTTAATACTAGCTGTATTTTTACTAATTAATGTATCGTGATTGCCAATAAGCGTTCTATTTGTTGTGATATTAGTTTCGGCTGTTGCTATTCTTTCGTTTGTTGTGCTTAAACTGCTTTCTACGCTATCAATTTTATTATTTAGTGTATTTATACTAGAAACATTATTTTGAATTGCTACGGCGTTCTTATCAATGTTAGATGTGTTATTTGAAATATTAGTTTTGTTTGTTTGTATTTCGTTTTCTAACGCACTAATTAATGTATCAACGCTTTGTCTTGTATAATAATTTGATAAATCAATTTGTGTATTTCCTAAAAATAACCAACCTTTTTGTTCCCAAATATATTGTTTATAGTTGTTTTCAGTTTCAGTATCTTTTAATAAATAAATAATACCTTCTTCTGCTTCTTCTTCGCTTGGGAGCATTGAAACAACTTGATATTCATTTGCTTTAACATTTTCAATAATATTATCAATTTCTGCTTTTGTATAAATGTCTTTTAATTGAATATTAATTGTATCAATAGTTGCATTTATTTCATCAACACTCTTTTTAAATACCATTTTCCTAACATTAATATAAAACTTATCATTTTTAATGTCTTTAACTGCTTTTACTAAATAAGTGTTTTCGGTTTTAAATGCAACACCTAACCAATAAGCAACTCCTGTCGTATCAAACTTTTGATACCATAAATAAATAGGCGATGAGTTCCCACCTTCGCATAATGCTAAAACTTGCGTTGGTGTAGTTTCAACACTAACCCATTCATCAGTTGTTAAATCTATTATATAATCGGTATCTTCTTCCAAATTGTTAAAATAAAGTCCTGTTTGCTTTAAAAATACTCTTAACTCACTATCAAAACCATTCATTAAAGTATATTTGCCATTTTTAACAATCCATAATTTAGTTTTGCCATTATAATAATTAATAACAATTCTATTTTCATCTAATGATGTTTCTTGATTTTCGGTTATTTCTTCAACTGAACCAATTACAACACATTCATAAACACTTGAAAATGAACTAACTAATCTTTTTAAATATTCAAATTCGCTTTCTGTTATGTTTGTAGTGGTTGCTACGCTCGTATTTTCAACATTAAGTAAAATCATACCACTTGCCAAAACTTCATCGTTAGCGTTGAAAGTAAGACAAGTTAATTGTAAAAGTCCGTTAACTGCTAAATCGGTCGTATCTAATGTATAAGAAAAACCTTTATAAGATTTCTCAGCTTCAAAATACTTTAAATCTCTTTCTTCATCATATGGAATTGTAAAAGTTTCTTTTGTTGCAATTCTTGAATATTTATCAGTATCGCCATTTCTTAAAATTTCCATTGTTGCACTATCTGGTGTTAAATCATCAAAATAGCAAAAAACTTTATTTACATTATCATTTCCAACTCTTAATGGTGTATCATTAATGATTTCTTTAAGTTTGCCGTTTCTATCAAAATAAATATACATAATTATTCTCCTTTGTTTTCATTATCTTTTCTTTTATCGTATTGTGTAAAGAAATAGTCAATAGTATCGTTCATATAACCCCTGTTTTGGTCGGCGACCCATTTAGGCATAGGATTAATAGGAATTGCTATTGTTTCACTTATAATAACAACCATT
>CAYNBG010000159.1:0-2688 GCA_964395495.1 uncultured Staphylococcaceae bacterium | reverse complement strand
AAGAAATAAATATGCAATTGCAATTGATTTTAAACATGAACCACCTTATTTTAAAGTAAGTGATACTCATTATGCAGCAACATGGTTATTACATGAAGATGCTCCTAGTGTAGAAATGCCTCGTATTGTTAAAGAAAGAATTGCTGCTGCTAAAAAGTTAGATGAGGAGGAAGCTAAAAATGAGTCACGATAATAAAGAAAATAAAGAAAATACAATTGATACTCAATTATTAACTGAATCTTCATTTCATGAAGCGGAAGATGATAAAATCTTACAAAATAATTTAGTTAAAACTCAAAAAGAATTAGATTCTTTAGCTAGAGATAATGAATTAAGTGAGCACCCTATTACTGATGATACAAAACTTGCTCAAGAAGTAAAAGAGGTGGAAAATCGTATTAAATCTGAAGAAAACAATAAATTAGCTAAATGTAAAAATAAGTATAAACAAGAGTATGTTGATAATAAAGTTATACTTTCAGTTAACCATTTAAAACAATATTTCTTCTTTGGTATAGGTCCTAAAAAGTTTAAACTTAAAGCAGTTCATGATGTTTCTTTCCAAGTTCATGAAAAAGAAGTATTTGGTATAGTTGGTGAATCTGGTTGTGGTAAAACTACAACAGGAAGATCAATTATGAAACTTTATGATATTACAAGTGGATCTGTTTATTATAAGGGTTATAGAGTTGGAGCAGGTAGTAGATGGAATGAAAAAGAAATTAAGTTTACTAAAAAAAGATTTGCTCAAACTAAAAAAGATTTAAGAAATAAACTTAAAAACAATGAAATTACTCATGAAGAATATATAAAACAATATCAAGAAGCTAAAACACATGCTGATAATATTGTTAAAGTTCAAAAGGATAAGATTAAACAAATTAATTACGATAGAAATCATCCTAATAAAGAGCTTTTAAAAGAAATGCAAATGATTTTCCAAGATCCTATTGATTCTCTTGATCCTCGTATGACTGTTGAAACAATTATTTCTGAAGGTCTTCAAATTCAAGGATTTCATAATAAAGAAGAAAATCATAAAAAAGTTATTGAAGCTTTAAATAGAGTAGGATTAATCGAAGATTATGCTAATAGATATCCACATGAATTTTCTGGTGGTCAACGTCAAAGAATCGGTATTGCTAGAGCATTGATCATGAATCCTAAACTCTTAATATGTGATGAACCTATTTCAGCTTTAGATGTTTCAATTAGAGCTCAAATTATTAATTTACTTGATGATTTAAAAGAATCAATGGGTTTATCTATTATCTTTATTGCTCATGATTTAAGTGTTGTTAAATATTTCTGTGATACAATTGCTGTTATGTATTTTGGTGAAATAGTAGAACTTGCAAGTAGTGATGAATTATTTAAACATCCTCTTCATCCATATACTAAATCATTATTATCAGCAATTCCTCTTCCTAATCCACATTTAGAGAAGAAAAGAAAAAGAATTATTTATAACCCAAGTGAATGTCATGATTATTCAAAAGAAAAACCAACATTACAAGAGATTTTACCAGGTCATTTTATCTTAGCAAATAGTGATGAAATGAATAAGTATAAAGAAGAGATTTCTAAATTAGATTTAGAAGCATCTTCTAAAAAGTAGTAATAATTAGGGGCTTTAAAATATATCCTCTTCATATTAAACCTTCTTTAAAGTCCCTTTTTATTTTTTAAAAAGAAGTAGGAAATAACATAGTTTTTTAAAAAAGAGATGTAATTTACATCTCTTTTTTGATTTAAGTTACTTAATTACTTTATGATAGAATACGCTACTATCTTCGATTGTTTTATCAGTTCTTATTTGTAATCCACTAGTATTAGAATCACTGTCCCAATCTTTAAAGAATTGTTCATATTCGCTTACAATAGAATCTGTAGATATCATCTTAGTATTAAATGTATCGCTAATTGTTGTTTTGTTAGTAACATCTAAATTTAATGTAATTTTAGCAACATTAATAATACTGAAGTTCGTATAAGCATTTACTCTAGATAATAAGTATTGATTTTCATCTTCTTCGTTATGATAATATAAATCTGCATAAACATCTAATACAACAAAGTTAAGTTTTGCTTGGAATTTATTTTGATCTTCTATAGCTTTAAAATATTTAAAATATGATAATAACTTTGAAGTATCAATACTATTATCTTTCATTAAATCTTCGATTGTAGAATATAATGAACTTTGTTCAAGAGAGAATACTAATATGTAATATAACATATCTTGAACCATTGTAGCTTGATCTAAATGACAGAAATAATAATCTTCATTTTTAATATAGTAATCAGTCCAAGTCCAATCTTTAATGATATTTTTTCTTGATCCATCTGATTGATATTGCTTTTTATCTTTTTTAATATATGCATCTGTATCTTTTATAAAATATTGAGTAAGAATATTGCTATATTTTCTTGTACCAGTTGTACCCAAATTCAATGTTCCTTTATCTTCATCAACACTGGTTGTATAGTCAATTTCAACAAGACCATCGATTGTAAATAAGTTATTTTTATCAACTGTATCGCCTACATTAAGATAAACCCTTACAGTTGGATTAATGTCTACATCAACAAACCAAGATGCTACTCCGCTAGTTTTAGCAGTTAATGTACCCTCCATTTCGTATTTTCTTCTATTTGTAGTTTTAATACCCATCTTTGTTAATAAA
>CAYNBG010000158.1:0-2705 GCA_964395495.1 uncultured Staphylococcaceae bacterium | reverse complement strand
TAGGGTATCTAATCCTATTTGCTCCCCACGCTTTCGTGACTGAGCGTCAGTATTGTGCTGGTAAGCCGCCTTCGCCACTGGTATTCTTCCATATATCTACGCATTTTACCGCTACACATGGAGTTCTACTTACCTCTCACATACTCTAGCCTATCAGTTTTTAAAGCGAAATTGGGTTAAGCCCAACGATTTGACTTTAAACTTAATAAGCCGCCTGCTCACTCTTTACGCCCAATAATTCCGGATAACGCTTGCAACCTTCGTATTACCGCGACTGCTGGCACGAAGTTAGTCGTTGCTTTCTAATAAGGTACTATCAAATAAGAACCATTTCCTATTCTTACCATTTATCCCTTACAACAGAGTTTTACAATCCGAAGACCTTAATCACTCACGCGGCGTTGCTCGTTCAGGGTTGCCCCCATTGACGAAAACTCCCTACTGCTGCCTCCCGTAGGAGTATGGACCGTGTCTCAGTTCCATTGTGGCCGTTCATCCTCTCAGTTCGGCTACTGATCCTCGCCTTGGTGGGCTATTATCTCACCAACTAGCTAATCAGACGCAGGCTCATCAATCAGCGAAGCCGAAGCTCCTTTTATAATAAGGAATTTCACCTTATTACGTATTACGGTATTAGCCAAAGTTTCCTCTGGGTATCCCCAACTGAAAGGTAGATTACCAACGTGTTACTCACCCGTTCGCCGCTAGGTAGCAAGCTACCTCGCTCGACTTGCATGTATTAGGCACGCCGCCAGCGTTCATCCTGAGCCAGGATCAAACTCTCAAAAAGTTTATATCTCTAGTTCATAATTATTCTGGTTTAAATTTTGTTTTTTTAATTTCCGCTTAAATAAATTGACGTAATCAATTGTACATTTCTGTTTAGTTTTCAAAGATCTCTAGCGCATTGATTTCTAATCATTTAAGTTCTACTTGAACATGCGCTTTATTAGTTTACTACTTTTCATATATCTAAGTCAAGAAATATTTTTTCTTTTTTTAAATATATTTTTTAGTAAGTAAATTAGGTCAATTTAAATGAGGTATTATAGTTATTATACTTATATAACCTCAAATAAACCTTGTATATTATATGCGCTAGATTTTTTAAAAGCAAGTAGAAAATTAACTTTTTTACAAATTAATTACTTTGTTTATAATTACGATAAATATCTCTATATAATATAGATATAAAATTTAGTGAATATAAGGTAACTATTATTATGTAGATACATATAATAAAACATTCTTTTTTAATAGTGATGTTATAAAATATGATGCTAAGATATTCAAAACATAAAGAAATTATAGAAATTGTTGCTAAAATAAATAAAAAATAATATAAAATATTTAATATCTTAAATATAAAGGTAATTGATATGAAAAAATGTATTTATTTATTAAGCGTTATAGCTTTACTTGCTACAGGTTGTAATGGTTCTAACAATAATAATGATAATAAAAACAATAATGATGATGATAAAAATAATCCTTCAGATGATTCTACAACTAAAACTGATCCTACTTCTAATAAGTTATTAAATTTTAATGATCCAAATTTTGATACTAGAAAGATAGAATCAAAAGAGGATGTAACTAGTGATGATTTATTTAATTTAGGTAATAAAATTGATATATCTATTTCTATTAGTGATGAAGAATTAAATAAACTTCAAGATGATTATAACACTGGATATAAAAGTGAAATATATCATGTAGCAGATTTAGTTACAATAAAATTAACAAATTATGAAAATACATTTATCTGGGAATATAAAAATGTTGGTATAAGACAAAAAGGTAATACATCAAGAAATAATATTTTAGTAGACGGAGAAATCAATACTAAAAATCATTATAAATTATCTTTTGATGAAACATTTGATGATGTAACAAGATACTCTACTTCTTTTATTGAAGAAATGAAAACTAAAATGGATGGAGAAAGTTATGAAGATAGAGACTTTTTAAGTTTAAGTGGATTAGACTTTAAATGGAATAGAAATGAAGATACTACTTATATTAAAGAAGTATATGCTTCTTATTTATATAAAGCAGGTGGAATTATTGCTCAAAATGTTGGCTTATCTACATTAACTATGATTCAAGAAGATAATGATAACAAGTCATATTCTTTTGGATTATGCACAATGTATGAACCTGCAAAAAAATCTTTAATTAAAAAATCATTCCAAAATAACACTAACTATTTAAATGCTCCTACTTGGAAAGAAGAAAAGAAAGGAACATATGGAGTTAGTGATGCAAATTATGGTGATTTATATAAATGCACTTGGGGTGTAGGAGAAGGTGGCAATAATACTGGATCTTCAATGACTTTAAGTTCTATATCTAATAAAAAAGTAGGTGTAGGTAATATAACTGGCAGTTATATACCAACTTATGAAAGAAAAACAAATACAGATGTTGATTATGATAATACTTTATTAAAAGATGCTTTCACTGCTTTTTCATCATCAGATTATAGTGATCTTTCTAATTATGTAGATTTAGAATACTTAGCTAAAGTAAGTGCTATAAATTACTTTATTGGTAATCCAGATGATTATAGATATAACTACAATAACTATATGATTTATTTTAGAAGAGTTGATAAAAAAATGATCATTATTCCTATTGATAATGATAGAGTATTAGGCATTACTAAAGGGATGAATTTTGAAAATGGAAATACAGAAAGCAAA
>CAYNBG010000157.1:0-2746 GCA_964395495.1 uncultured Staphylococcaceae bacterium | reverse complement strand
GTATTACTTAAATGGAGCACCTGGCGGGAATCGAACCCGTATAGCCAGCTTGGGAAGCTGGTGTTCTACCACTGAACTACAGATGCATTTTAAAAATTAAAACCACTATATCCCCATAAAGAAGTAGAAAAATAATTAATATAAATTCTTGATGGATCTATAGATAATGTCTTAGATAAATAATCTGTCATTTCTTTACTAAATTTACTAGAATCTTTACTAGAAATATTACCATAACATTTAACTTCTAATATTAAACAGTTATCACTACTACCCTTAAAAAACATAGTTTGTTTATCACTAATATTGATCATTAACCAATCTTCACTTTTAGATAATAAAGTTATACTACTACCTAATTTACTTTTAATAGAATTAATAAGTTCTTTTTTAATTTCAATATTAGTTTTAAGTTCAATAAATGGCATAATTATTTACTCCTACTTAATTATATATATTTTATAAGATTTAAAAAAGAAAAATATTAATCATTTTTCTTAACAATATTTAAAAATCAAGTATAATATTTCTACTAGAAAGAGGTTGTTAAATTATGAAAAATTACTTAAAAAATAGTGTTATTTATCAAGTATTTCCTAGAAATTTTTCTAAAGAAGGAGATTTTAAAGGAGTAAGTAAAAAATTAGAATATATTAAAGAATTAGGTGCAAATATAATCCAATTAACTCCAATTTGTCCAATTGGAGAAAAAAATAGAAAAGGTAGTTTAGGTTCACCATATTCTATTAAAGATTATAATGAAATTAATCCTGAATATGGAAACTGGAATGATTTTAAAAAATTATTAAATAAAGCTCATTCATTAGGATTAAAAGTAATCATTGATATCGTTTATAATCATACATCAAAAGATTCTAAATTATTAAATGAACATCCTGAATGGTTTTATAAAAATAAAGATGGTGAATTTGCTAATAAATTAGGCAATTGGAGTGATGTTACAGATTTAGATTATTCTAAAAAAGGATTGATAGATTACTTATTAAATTCATTAGAAAAATATTTAGCTTTTGGTGTAGATGGATTTAGATTTGATGTAGCAAGTTTAATTAGTAAACAATTATATTTTAGAATTAAAAATGAATTATTGACTAAATATCCTAACACTATTATGATTGCAGAAAGTGTTCATGCTAATTTTACTTTTGCTGCTAGAAAATTAGGCTTTAATGCATTAAGTGATTCTGAATTATTTGAAAATGGCTTTGATGCATTATATGAATATAATTCAAGAGAATATTTTGATAACTATTTAAAAGATTTAGATTCATTTTATTTTGAAAAATTTAAAGTTACTTTACATAACGAAGAAAGTAATAATCCAACAGGTAATATGCGTATTAGAGGTTATGAAAATCACGATACAAGAAGAATAAATGAGTTAACATCTAATAAAGTCTTAAGAAGAAATATATTAGCTTATGATACTATTTTAAAAGGACCTTTATTTATATGTATGGGTCTTGAAACAAAGCAAGATCATCATATCGATTTATTTGATAAAGATTTGATGAACTGGCACTACGATCAAGATTGGTTTACTTTAGTTAAAAAATTAATTGAAATTAAAAAAGACGAAAGAAATACTCATCTTTTAGCTAGTGAAATAAGCGAAAATAAAGGAACTTATTTATTATATAAAAACTATTATGATGACTCTTCATATAGTTATGGTTTATTTAACTTCTCTAAAAAAGAACAAACAATTACTGATGAAAACTTATTAGATGGAGAATATATAGACTTAATAAGTAATAATATTGTAATTATTAAAAACCATACAATAACCATTAAAGAACCACTTATATTAAATATTAAATAGTTAATTAAACATTAAAAAAGAAGCATGTTATCATGCTTCTTTTAATTTACTTCATTAATCCTTCAAGAAATGATGGGATTATATCATCTTCATCATTAACTTTAGTTTCTTCTTTCTTTTCTTCAATATTACTATTATTTACTACTTCTTCAGTTTGTTTATTAATAGTGTTATTAAATAAAGGAGTATTGTCTTCAATTGGTTTAGAGAAATCTACATCTTTACCATATCCACTAGCAATAATAGAAACAAGCATTGTATCATCAAGTTGATCGTTTACAGTAATACCAAGCTTGATATCCATTTGCTTTCCACTATGATCGATAATAGTTTGAACACATAATTGAGAATCGTATAAGCTAACTTGAGGACCACATGTAACATGACAAATTCCTTTAGTAGCACCTTGAATTGATTGTTCAATTAATGGAGAAGATAATGCACTTAAAGCAGCGTCTTCTGCTCTTTTTTCTCCACTACCCGATCCAAAACCAATTAATGTAATTCCAGAATCTTTTAATATAGCATTAACATCAGCAAAATCTAAATTAATAATAGCAGGCATTAAAATTAAATCAGTAACAGTTTTAACAGATAAAGCTAATACTTTATCAGCTTCTCCAAATGCTCCAATAACTGGTAATGAACCATTATTAATGGATAATTTATCATTATTAACAACAATAATTGAATCAGAATTATTTTTTAATTCATTTAATCCTTCTACAGAATATTCTACTTTTCTATTACCTTCAAAAGCAAATGGACGAGTTACAATAGCAACAGTTAAAGCACCAGCTTCTTTTGCCACTTTACAAATTACAGGAGCAGCACCAGTTCCAGTTCCTCCACCCATTCCGGCAGCAACAAATACTAAATTAGCACCTGTAACAATTTCTTTAA
>CAYNBG010000156.1:0-2775 GCA_964395495.1 uncultured Staphylococcaceae bacterium | reverse complement strand
TGTTCCTAAAGAACATAAAAAAGGTGAAACAGGTAAAATTATTAAAATTTTACTTAAAAACAAAAACTTCGTTGCTGTTTGTCTTACTGGACTTTTATTATTAGCTGGTCAAATGTTTACTCAATCATTCTATACATATTTATTTAATGATTTATTTGCTGCAAACTGGTTAAACCTTGCATCTCAAGCATGTACATATGGACCAATGGTTGTATTAATGTTCTTTGCTGGAAAATTAGTTCGTAGATTTGGTAAAAAAGAATTATGTGCTGTTGGAGGAATTCTAGCTGCAGTCCCTAATTTCATTCTTATCTTTATGAAAGATGTTATCGTTCAATATCCTGTTATATTCTTAGTATTCTGTTTAATTAGTGGTATTGGTTTATCTATTATCAACTTAGAAATGTGGGCATTAGCTACTGATGCTATCGATGATGTAGAAGTTAAAACAGGTTTAAGAAATGATGGCTCATCATATTCTATATTTATGTTCTTTAGAAAACTTGGTCAAGTCGTTGCTGCTATTGCAGTTAATGCTGCATTATTAGGTATGAACTATAAAACAGGTAATGGTGCTGTTCAAACTGCAGAAACATTAAATGTTATGTATTACATGGCTACTGCTATTCCTGCTGCAATGTTTTTAATCCTTGGTTTAATTATGTTCTTATTGTATGGATTAAATAAAAAGAAAACTGAAGAATTACAAGGATTAAAAGAAGAAATGTTGGCTAAACAAGCTGAAAATAATGAAATCATTATTGCAGACAATTCAAGCGAACAAAAATAAATAAACTAAAAATTAAATAAATAAAACTCTAGTAAATTTTTACTAGAGTTTTTTAATGAAATAATTTATTAAATGCACCTATACAAGATTTCTTTTCATTAATATTTTTATAATCAGGATAGACACATAACTTATCACCATCAAATTCTTTATTATAATCATGTAACTTTTCTACTAACCTATTTTTAATAGCATCACTAGATAATAATGCTCCAGATAATATTATTTTTTGAAGTGATAATAATGAATCTGCATTAATTAAAGCAAAAGATAGAACATCTATTACTTTATTCAATAATTCTGGGTATTTTCTTAATTCTTCATTAGCTTCGTCTTCTTCTAATTCTTTACCTAATAAAGTTGAATAAGATATAGTGTCTTCTACTGTTTTATCTTGATAATATGTATGACCAAGTTCAGACAAACTACCTAATGGTTTACCATATACATAAATTGAAGATCCTACACCAGGACCATATTTAATAAGTAAAAAATTCTTATCTTCATTATGATTTAATGAGTATATATCCGCTAAACAATCAACATTATTAAATAAATAAGTTGGTATATCTAATTTTTTAATATCTTCATAGAATTTAAGATATTTATTATGAATTACATCATAACTAGCTTTTCCTCTAAGAGTTATACCTATACCAAGTAATTTATCTTTATAATCATTAATAAATTCATTAAAAGTTATTTTTCTATCATCATTAGATAAAATTAAATCTCCATTAAAGTTCATTAAAGTAAAATATAGATGATGTTTTCTAACATCTATTCCTACAAAATAACCATAATCAGGATTTAATGATAACTTTAATTCTTTTCTACCTACTCTTTGAACATCTTTTTTAGTATCTAATATCATACCTTCTTCAATTAATGGTTTAGTAGTTAAAGTTAATGCTGCATTAGTTAAAGAAAGTTTGTTTGCTAAAATAGAACGAGAGCTATCTCGTTCAACAAATAAAATACGAATAATCTTCTTTTGTGTATCTGTAAGATTTATCATATCAATAGTATAACACCAGAAATAAACAAAAGAACACAAGTTATTTTTAAAAATAGATTTTTAGATAATTTAGGAGCAATTAATGATCCAATAACCATAGATAAAACTGTAACTGCTGCACCAATTCCACATAAAATCCAAACATGAACAGTAAACAATCCATTAACCATTTGAGTAGTAAATAATACTGAATTTAAAATAATCCAAAGGAGCGATAATGTAGCTCTAAACTTATTTTTCCCTTTTAATTCATGTAAACCATATATAACAACGAACGGACCTCCACTAACATATAATTTATGCATTATTCCACCGATAAATAGAAATATGATCATTATCCATTTAGGTATATTTACGTTTTCAAAATCTACAAAAAAGAAACAGATACTAACAACCATTGCTACGCCACCATAGATATATAATAAGATTTTAGGGTCCATTGGTATCATTTCTACGAGGAATCCACATCCAAATCCTAAGCCGACACTAATTAAAATAATCAAAAAGTTTTTCCAATCTATTTCTTTAAAATTTCTTATAACAACATAAACACATACTAAAAGAGCAACCAAATTTAATACTGGTTTTGCAGTATCTGCTCCCTCTAATTTAAGAGAAAGAGGCATAGCTAATGCTGTGCCTGCAAATCCAGTAATTGTTTGGATGATATTACTTATAAATATAATTATGATAAATAAAACATCTTGTAACATTTTAATATTCGACTTTTATATTTTCTCCAACTATACCAATATAAGCACCCATTGATGCTTGTTTTGTATCTTTATGTGCTAATAACCATTTATTTACTTTCCAAAGTTTTTTATCACTAGGAACACTTGTTAAATCCATATTAGTTTTATCTGTTAAAATAATAGCACATCTAAAACCATTATCAGATAATTTACAAGGCGAAAAATGCATTGTATATGGTAATAAACATACAGCTTCACCTTTTTTTAATAGA
>CAYNBG010000155.1:0-2781 GCA_964395495.1 uncultured Staphylococcaceae bacterium | reverse complement strand
TTGATCATTTACTTTATATTCAATGTTATTTCTCATTTTTGTTAACCAAGATTTCTCCTAGATGTAAATCGAGTTGAGTAGTGACTTTAAAATTTTTTTCATCGCCCTTAACTAAATATATATCTTTATTAAGTTTATTAATTAAGCTGCAATCATCAAAATAGTTATCATCTAACTCTTGATGCGCTTTTAAGATTATATCAAATTTAAAACATTGTGGTGTTTGAATTTTAATAATTTTTTCTCTATTTAAATATTTATCAATATATTTATCATCTTTTTTTAATGCAATTGTATCGATGGCATCGATATAACAAGTAGTAGCATTATATTTTTTTACTGCTGATAAAGAATTTAATATAATTTCTTTAGAAATTAAAAATCTAGCAGCATCATGTATTAAAACATATTCGCAATTGTTGAAACTATCAATATATTTTAATGCATTATATACGCTTTCTTTTCTAGTAGATCCACCAATAGTTATATAGATATTTTTATTGCTTTTTATGTTATTAATTGTTTTATTAACATATTCAAAATGCTCGTTATCTACAACTAAAACAATGTTATCTATATCATCAACTGTTAGAAGTGTATTTAATGGATATAAAAATAAATCAATATTATTGATTTTCTCATATTGTTTAAAATCAAAAGTTTGGCATCTAGTGCCTTTTCCAGCCATCAATAAAACAGCGTATATCATAAATTCTTTTCAATTCTACCTTTTTTATAATCGAGTCTTTCTTGTGCAGACACTAAATCTATAATAAGTTGAACTTCTTTTTCAAGTTGTCCACCAACAGAATAATCAGCTTTAGAAATATAGTTAACACGACCATCACTATATAAAGAAGAGACTTTATCACTCATACCTTTAGGATAAACAGCAATAGAGTGACCTCCGTTTTGCTTAACAACAATCATAGCAGGAACATCAGTAAGTCCATCTCCAATATAAATCATATTATCGTATTTTACACGTCTATTACGTGTTTTTGAATTTAATTTTTCGTCATCACTATTTGTATCGACTAAACCTTTACTAATTCTAAAAACATATTGTGTTTTTTGCGTAAAGTTAATACAAGTTTTAGGCCAATAAGCCAATTTAGTTTTTTCATCAAAAAGATATTCACAACCAAATATTTGTTTAAATTCATTAGCAATAGAAGAACCAAGAACCATTTCCTTATTACCAGAAGTAATTAAGTAATGTTCTACTTTTAAGCCATGTTCTTTACCATATTTATTAATTCTTTTAAACCAAGTTGTTACGCCTTCATAAAATTTAATTTTTTTGCCGCATTGTTCTAAATATTCTTTTGTTAATGATATATTTCTTTTTTTACATTCATCAATCATAACATACATATAACCTAAAATTTTATCGATTCCGTGTTTATTACAATATTCTTCTGTAAGAGTCCAAAACTCTTTTGGAGTTAAATTTAAATTTGGTATAAATGAAAAATTTTGCATATCTTCACATGCTAATGTTTTATCAAAGTCATAAATTAATGCTAATACTGGTTTACTCATATTTTTTACCTCCATAATATTATAACATAATATTAATATTATTCAAAAAATCTATAATTATAGACTAATTTTTAACATAAATTTTTCTTTAATTATTAATTGAAAGAATATGTAAAATTATCTATAATTAAAACGTAGGAAATACTATGAAATTAAAACTAACTGAGAAAGAAATTTTAAATAAAAAATTTAAAGCTAATGTCAAAGGCTATGATGCTAATGAAGTTGATAATTTTTTAGATTTAATTTTATCTGACTATCGTTTTATTGAATCTAAGGAGAAAGATTATGAAGGTAATCATAATTCCTTAAAAAGAGAAAATGAATCATTAAAATCGAATGTTAGAGAATTAGAACAAGAGATCTCTATTTTAAAGAGTAAGATTGCTGTTTTAGAAACAAATAAAACAAAAACTCACGAAGATTTAGATCCTCTTGAATTATTACAAAAATGTAGTAAATACGAAGTTAAGTTAGTTGAACTTGGTGTAGATCCTAGTAAAATTAAATAAATTTCAGTCTATGTAATCGCTGGCTAATTTATTAGCTTGAGGAAAGTCCATGCTCGCACATTCTGTGATGAATGTAGTGATTATGCTAACTTAATAAATAAGGTTAGGTACTTGGGAGCAAGTAACGGCGAAGCCTATCCTAAAAGGAAACTCATGGAAAAGCTTTATAAAGTGCCACAGAGACGAGCCTTTAAGAAATTAAAGGATGAAACGTGGTAAACCCCATAAGCGAGAAACCCAAATTTGGTAGGGGAAACTATCCAAAAGAATCGAATAGAGGATAGTAAGGTAACACTTAGATAAATGATTACATAAAACAGAACATGGCTTATGGACTGAATACTCATTTTAAAGAGATATTAAATATGGAAACAAAGAATAAAATCAAAATAAACTTACCTACTAAAATTACAATTGCTAGAATTGCATTAGCATTTGCTTTAATTATCGCTGTCATAGTTTTGTTTTTTCTAGACTATGAAGGTGTAATTAATATTTCTAATTGTTCATTTTTAATTGGAAAATCAATTGATGGCTGCGATGTAACAATGAATTATGTGTTATTAATAATTTTAGGTGTTTTTGCTATTGCTAGTTTTACAGATTTTTTAGATGGTTATATTGCAAGAAAATATAATATGGTTACAGATTTAGGAAAATTTTTAGATCCTATTGCTGATAAGATGCTTATAAACGGGATGATGATATTTTTATGTGTAGGCTT
>CAYNBG010000154.1:0-2786 GCA_964395495.1 uncultured Staphylococcaceae bacterium | reverse complement strand
TGCTAAATCTATTTTCACAGCATTTCTTGATGCATCAATAGAATTTCTTAATTCTTTTTCTTCTTTTTTATTAAGACAATAATGTTTAATTATCTTATCAGCCCAATCATCTGGAATATTCTTCTTACCATTTTCAACGCTTGAAATAAACGCTGTTGATACTCCTAAAAAATCTTTTGCATCTGCTAAAACCTCACCATTTTTAATTCGCAATATTCTAAACAGTTTTCCAAATTCAGTATATGACATAACATTCCTCCTCATTGATAATTATATTTTAACAAATATATAAATTTATTTCAAGATATTCTAAAAAAAATTAACCTTAATTGTTAAATTAATAATTTATTGTTTACTTTTACTTTATAAAATAATAAAATAATAAAGTTTTTGAGGTATTAATTATGAAAAGGATATTAATGATACTTGTATCTTCAATATTAGCAGGATTTGCTATAACATTTGGAGCTACAGTATATCTTATGTGTTTAAATTTAGGGAATAATGAATTCTATGCTAAAGCTATTGGTGCTTTTATGTTTTGTATAGGTTTATTTACTATCATTCATTTTGATTTATGGCTATATACCGGTAAGGTTGGTTATGTATTTGATAATAAACCAATATATTTATTAGAATTATTAGTATCTTTTATTGGTAATGTATTAGGTTCTTTAGGACTTGCTTCATTAATTAAATTATCTAATATTGGTAGTAAATTAACTGAAACTGCTTCTAATGTTGTAAGTGCTAAACTTGATTCTAGTTGGTATTCCATACTTATTATGTCTATTATGTGTGGTGTAATGATTTATATCGCTGTAGAAGGTCATAAAAGATGTAAATATGGCATTGGTAAATTCTTATTTGCATTTATGCCTATTATGTTATTTATTTTAGTCGGTTTTGAACACGTTATTGCTAATGTTACTTATTTTACTTATGCTGGTACTTTTTCTTGGAAAGTTATATTCTATTTCTTTTTAATGTTTATAGGTAACGCAATAGGATCAATAGCATTTGATGGTTTATTAAGAGTTGTTAAATTATTAATGCCTAAACAAGAAAATAATATTGAAAAATAATAATTAAAATATACATAAAATAAAAAATACATGAGAAATCATGTATTTTTTAATCTTAGAAATCAAATAAAGATATTACATCGTCATCTTTTAATCCATCTAAAACACCTAATTTTTCTAAGTCTTTTAAGTTTGTAGATGTTATACCACCTCTTTTAAGCAAATCTTCTTTAGATGTAAATGGAGTAGTTCTAGCTTTAAGTAAGCTATCACTAGCAGCTTCACCAAATCCAGCTAAAACTTTAAATGGAGGTATTAATGCATTTCTTTCATGATCTACTAAGAAATTCTTACTATCAGATTTATATAAATCAATATTAACAAAACTATATCCTCTTTCAGTCATTTCAAGCGCTACTTTTAAACATTCAAGTATATCTTTATCCTTTTTAGAGAATTCTTGTGTTTTATCATTTCTTTTAGCATTTAGTTCTACTATTTTATCATGTATTGCATCAATTCCTTTTACCATTGATACAATATCATAATCATCAGCTCTTAACGAGAAGAATGAAGCATAAAACTCTAAAGGATAATAAACTTTAAAATAACCGACACGTAAAGCCATAATAACATAAGCACAAGCGTGTCCTCTAGGGAAAAGATATTCAATCTTTTTACATGATTCAATATAAAATTCTGGAACATTATGTTGTCTCATTAATTCTTCAAGTTCAGGAGTTAAATGCTTATCTTTTTTTCTAACTAACTCCATTATTTTAAATGATTCGCTACTAGGTACGCCCATTCTTATTAAATAAGTCATAATATCATCACGACACCCAATAACGTCTTGAAGAGTAACATATCCTTGTTTAATTAAATCTTGTTGGTTATTACCATAAACATTAGTACCATGAGTTAAACCCGAGATAATAAGTAAATCATTAAATGTTTTTGGCTTAGTTTCTCTTAAAACTTGTCTAGTTAATTCAGTACCAAATTCTGGTAAGCCAATCGCACCATTATCTGGTTTCATATATTTATGTTGCATATTTAAAGCAGTATCTTCAGTAAATAAAGATAATACTTTTTCATCATGAAGAGGGATTGCTTTAACTTCTATTCCAACTAAATCTGTTAAAAATTTTAATGCTTGAGGATCAACGTGTCCTAACATATCAAGTTTTAAAATAGTATCGTGAATACTACTAAAATCAAAATGTGTTGTCTTCCATTCAGCTGTAGTATCTCCAGCAGGATATTGAATAGGACAAAAATCAAATACATCTTTATCTCTAGGAATAACGACAATACCTCCAGGATGTTGACCAGTAGTACGTTTAACTTCAGTACATCCATAACTTAATGCACTAATCCATGCTGTTTTTGGATTTTGATGGAACATTTCAAAGTAATTTTTAACATAACCATATGCTGTTTTAAATTGAACAGCACCAATAGTTCCAGCCCTATAAACTTTATCTTCACCTAATAATATTTTTGTAAAACCATGTGCAGTTGATTGGAAATCTGTAGGGAAGTTTAAATCGATATCAGGGACTTTATCAGCATGGAAGCCTAAGAATGTTTCAAAAGGAATATCTTGTCCATCTCCTATTAAATCATGTCCACATTTTGGACATTTTTTAGGAGGTAAATCAAAACCTGATTTATATGTAGCTTTATCTTCAATAAATTCGCTATATTTACAATGAGAACATCTATAATGAGGAGGAAGAGGATTAACTTCAGTAATCT
>CAYNBG010000153.1:0-2797 GCA_964395495.1 uncultured Staphylococcaceae bacterium | reverse complement strand
TAATAATTATTTTATCGATTTAACTAACGAACCTAAAAATGTTCAAATCAATTTTAAGTGTAATATAACAGTGTTTTATGAGTTTAATTATGAAAAAGTATTTATGGTTGGGTAATTTTATGTTTGTAAGAATTTTAATATATTTGTTATTTTCAATTTCTATTGGTGGAGTTTATTATTTTGTTAGCTCAAATATTTTTATAGCTTTATTGGTATCATTATGTATATTTTTAATTTTATTAGCAATAATTGAAATCATATTTTATTTATCAAATAAAAAGAAGAAAGATGATTATGAGATGTATGAATTTATTTTAAAATATCATGATGAATGTATATTAGAGAATAAAGAATTTGAAGAAAATGAAAAATTTAGCAAAAAATTAAATGAACTAATAAAACAATATAAAAATGATCAAATAAAAATGTTAGATAAAGTGAAGCTTTATTTTTCTTCAAATATATTTAATGAATTTTATGAATTAGTAAATTCTAAAAAAGATATGACAATATATATTTCAAGTCTTTGCTTAAAATTTGAAGATTTGAAAGAAGAAAATAATAAATTAATAAACCAAATTAAAATGGATAATGTGAAACTAATATTTAGAGAATCGGTTTTATATACAACTTTAATGATTGTATTAATTATTATTAAAGTTGTAAAAGAGGAATGCTTAGAAGAGTTAATAATTAAGGTATTGGTATATATCCCAATCATTGTAACTTTTATTGATTTAGTTTTAACAAATATAAATAAGTTTGTTGATATAAGGAGAAAATATGATAAAAAAGAAAAGAATTAAAAGTAATAATAAATATTTTTTCATAATATTTTTAACAAATATGATAATAATATCAGTTTTTCTTTTATTTTTATATTTTTATAAAAATGTATCTTTTTTGATTTTAATGCTAACATGTTTATCCATTTTAAATTCTTATAATTATTTGAGTTATCATAAAAATAATAAAGAAGAAAGATTAGAAGTCAGTATTAAACTTGCCTCATTAATAAAAAATAATAATTATGAATTTGATAAAGAATTAAAATTTGATATATTAAATAAAGAATTTTTAACATTTAATGAAGTTACTTATAATAATATAGCGATAAAACCATATGTTGATTTGTTTACAAAAATTGAATCTAGAAATATTAAAGAAGTTATTTTAAATTATTATGTTCTTAATAATAAAAAATTTAAAAAAGAAGAAATAATTAATAAAAATATGATTTTAATCAATACAATCCATTATGATAGAAAAGAAAATAAAAATTCATTAATTTTAATTTCTTATATATTTTTATTAATTACAATTGTGTTATTTATAATGAAGGTAATTATTTAATGAAAAAGTGCGTAATGTTTTCAGTAATTACTATATTATTTCTTTTTATGGCATTATTAATTGTTGATTTTTGTAACATAAATTTTGCTTACCAACAAATTATTGATATAAATCAAACTATAAAATATAAGATATCAAAAACTGGGCTCATCGATGAAGATTTTAAGAATCAATATTTAGAAATATATAATGTTGAAATCATATCTTCAAAAAATAGATACGAGGTAGGTGAAATCTGTAAATATAGTTTGGTTAAAAATTTAAATCTTATTTATAAAAAAAATTTAACATCAACTATTGAATTAAAATCAGAAACAGTAGTTGGAATATTTAATTACTAGTATTTATATTTTTTATGTTATAATCTTATTATCTTAGGAGAAATATATATGGAAAGTAAAAGAAGTGAAATTGAATCTTTAGTAAAGGAAAAATTAAATATTGCTGATCTTGATTATAATGCAACTTTAAATACTTATGGTCTTGATTCATTGGATGTTGTTGAATTTGTTTTAGAAGTTGAAGATACATATGGTATTACTTTTGAGACAGAAGAAACTAAGGAATTAAAGACTGTTGGTAATTTGATAGATTTAATTGTAAAAAAAATTAAATAAACTCTTGTCAAAGCGCTTAATGATGTGGTATATTATATAAGCGCTTTTAATAAGTGCTGCTGACCTAGCTCAATGGTAGAGCAATCGGCTGTTAACCGATCGGTTGCAGGTTCGAGCCCTGTGGTCAGCGCCAGTGGCCTATTGGAGAAGTGGCTTAACTCACATGCCTTTCACGCATGCATCCATGGGTTCGAATCCCGTATAGGTCACCAAACATTAAAGATTAATCCCTTATTTAGGGATTTTTTTTGTACAAAAATATTTATTTAATTTTAATATTAATTTAAAATATATAAGAAGGAGTTTTATATATGAGAGTATTAATTATTAATGGTTCACCGCGTGTAGATGGAAATACAACTATTGCTATAAAAGAAATTGAAAATGTTTTTAAAGCAAATAATATTGAATTTGATACTTTTCAAATTGGAAATAAAGCGATAAGGGGTTGTGTGGCTTGCGGTTATTGTTATAAAAATCATAAATGTGTTTTTGATGACGAAGTTAATAAAATAGCTCCATATTTTGAAAAAGCAGATGGAGTAATTGTTGCTTCTCCTGTATATTATGCTTCAGCAAATGGTACTTTAATTTCTTTTTTAGATAGATTATTTTATAGTACACATTTTGATAAAAGAATGAAAGTTGGAGCTAGTGTAGTTATTGCTAGAAGAGGAGGATGTTCTGCAACTTTTGATGAAATAAACAAATATTTTACTATTTCTTCAATGCCTATTGCTTCAAGTCAATATTGGAACAGCGTGCATGGCTTAAATAAAGGTGATGCTAAAGAAGACTTAGAAGGACTTCAAAACATGAGAACATTA
>CAYNBG010000152.1:0-2815 GCA_964395495.1 uncultured Staphylococcaceae bacterium | reverse complement strand
ATAGCATTTCCTTTGGAGGTGTGTATACTGAATTAAATCAACCTGTTATGGATGTAATTTTATCTAAATTACCTGTTACAATTGAGATAAACTTAATATCTATATTAATAGCTGTTCCATTAGGTATTCTTATTGGTATAGTCGCAGCTTTAAATAAAGACAAACCAATTGATCATATTATTAATACAATAATTATGATCGTTATTGCATTACCTTCCTTTATTACAATCTTATATTTAATTTTATTCTTTGGTTATAACTTAAAATGGTTACCTACAAGATTTGCAGATGAAAACGCTTCTTATGCAGATCATGTTAGATCTTTAATTATTCCTGTTATGGCTCTTTCAATTGGTACTATTGCAGGATTTGCTCGTTTTGTTAGAGCTGAACTTTGTGAAGTTATGAGCAGTGATTATTTAACACTTGCTAGAACTAAAGGATTAACAAGAAGACAATCAATTATCCATCACGCATTAAGAAACTCAATGGTTCCTGTTGTTCCTATGATTATTGCTGAATTTATAGGAATATTAGGTGGCAGTATGATTCTTGAAAACTTATATAACATTAGAGGTGTTGGTAATATCTATATGAATGCATATTCTTCAAAAGATTATACATTACTTATGGCTAATACTGCTTTCTATACAATTATAGGTTTAGCTTCTAGCGTTTTAGTTGATATTTCATATGGATTTATTGATCCACGTATTAGAATGGGGGCTAAGTAATTATGAGTGAAGAAAAGAAAAAATTTCAATACTTAGATAGTTTATCTAACCCTCAAGAAATAGAAATTGGTAAAGAAGATTTTACTTTTGTTAAAAACGAAAAGAGAGTATTTGAACAAAAAAGAAAAGGTAAACCTGTTACATTCTTTAAAGATGCTATGAAAAGATTTGTTAAATCTAAACCAGCTGTTGCTGGTGGTAGTATCTTAGGTTTAATTATATTAGGTGCTATATTCATTCCAATCTGTATGCCTAACTATGGATGTTATGATGTTTCTACAACACATTTATTAAATCCAGATGGAATCGCTAGTGAAAAAGCCTTACCTCCTAAACTATTTGACAATGCTAATGGATTTTGGGATGGAACAATTAAAAAAGAAAATGTTCCATATGATATGGATAATAAAACTCCTTCAGGATTTGAAATGAGAACAGTTAGAGATGGTAGTTTAGATCTAACTGAATATTATGTTGATCAAACTGGAACATATGGTAAAGGTGGATATATCAATTTAACAAATTTTGATACTAATACATCTAAAATTATTGATTATTATTCATATAAATATTCATTTGATTTTACATATGATTATTCAATTACATATAGATTTGTTAAACCATATGATGAATCTTATAAAGCTGGTCAATATAGAATTTCATTAATCACTAAAGATAGTGCAGGTAATAAAACATATTATCCTTTAACTGGTAGTGATACTTCGTTTAATGTATTTACTGATGCTACAGAAACATATACTAACTTTGTTGATGTTAAATATAGTAAAGATGAAGAAGGTAATGAAACATTAAATGTAAGTGATATCATGAAAAGTAAATATGGATTAACTAATCTTGATGATGCTTCTATTAATATTGATGTATTAAATGAATCTACAGAATCAAAAAGAAGTGATATATTAATTGAAAATTTAAATATTACTACTACAGATACAAATACTGATGATGATATTACTAAACGTTCAATTGTAGATGCTAATAACAATATTATTCAAGAACAAAAGATTAATAAAACAGGTACTATTACAAGAATTGATAATCCAGCTTATTGGACAGGTAAAAACTTTTCAAGAACTCCATTAAATGTTAAATTTGCTAAAGCAACATTTCTATATGATCCTTATGAAGATTGTTATGGAGTAAAAACTATTACTATTAGTTCTTATAAGATGACTCAATGGATTAATAATGGATATATTAAATATAATCCACTTGAAGGAATATCAAGTTATGAATCTTTAGATAATAGCAATAATCCTATTGTAAAAGTTATTTCTCAAGAAGGTGAACCTAAATATTCTAAAATCGATAAAGGATATAGTGGATATACAGTTACTTGTGAAATTTCTCAATACAAATACTTAGGATATCCTTCTAAACCAAAATACTTATTAGGAACAGATAACTATGGTAGAGACTATTTAAAAACTACAGCTCAATCATTAAGATTATCTCTTCTTATAGCATTTGGATGTGCTGCAATTAACATTATTATTGGTGTTATTTGGGGTTCTATATCTGGTTATTTTGGTGGATGGACTGATATCGTAATGGAAAGAATTTGTGATATTGTTAGTGGATTACCATCTATTGCAATTATTACATTATGTTTGTTACATTTACATAACGATATGCTAGCTTTCATTATATCGATGTTTTTAACAGGATGGATGGGTGTAGCTAGTAGAACTAGAACACAATTCTATAGATATAAAGGAAGAGAATATGTTTTAGCTAGTAGAACATTAGGTGCTAAATCACCTAGACTTATATTTAGACATATTTTACCTAACTCATTAGGTACAATTATTACTTCATCTATATTAATGATTCCTAGTGTTATTTATAGTGAAGCTAGTATTGCTTATTTAGGGTTAGGCTTAAAAAATGAATTATTGTTTGGTGTTATCTTATATGAGAACTCATCAATATTTGAAGGGTATACAATATACTTATTGATAATTCCTACAGTTATTATGGCGTTCTTACTTGTTTCATTTAACTTGTTTGGTAATGGATTACGTGATGCATTTAACCCATCACTTAAAGGAGGTGAATAA
>CAYNBG010000151.1:0-2829 GCA_964395495.1 uncultured Staphylococcaceae bacterium | reverse complement strand
AAAATATATTGGTACATTTACAGGAACTGGAAGTAAATCTTCAACTGCTTATACAATCGTTGTTAGTGATACATCTACAGTTACAGTTAATGATGTTGCTGCTACAAATGTTTCTTATAGTATTTATTCAGATATCATTACATTCACATATAATGGTGTTGAATGCAAGATTGTTTATAATAAATGGAATAATAAATATACATTCACATATGATACAAGTTATGGAACTAATTATGAATCAGTTACTGTAACTAAAGCTAGCGAATAGTAATTAATAAAATAATTTAGATAAATAAAGAGCTTATTTAAAAGTAAGCTCTTTAATTTTGCTTAGTTAGTAGATGATTATTAGTGTTTTATTAATATCGTTTAATTGTCTTAGATTAAACGATATTTATGAGATTAAGAATTTAATAGGCTATATTAAAAATGATTGAAATAAAGCAAATAAAAAGGATTCCGTCTAAGGAATCCTTTTGATGTTTTAATTAATTATATTATTCTTTTCCTGTATCGGAGAAGACACCTTTTCTTTTCCAAAGATTAACTAAGAAATTGCTTCTTTCATAGACATCATCACCAATTGTCTTATATAAGATATTAGAGATAATATATGTTGATTTATTTGTATCTCTTAAATCGAATTCAACGATCATTGGAGTTTGGAAGTTACTTGAGAAAGTAGAAGTAGAAGAATCGCTATTAATTAAATTATTAAGATTTGATTTAATTGTTGAACTTTCTGTTCCCCATCTATAGTAATTTGTTTTTGTTCCACATTCAATTGCATCATATGCAAATTGATAGAAGTTACTATCACCATATAAATATTCAAATGCTTTTCTATCTTTATATTTATCATTATCAGTGATTTCTTGATCGCAGATAATTGATTGATATGCAAATGGAATATATGTTGTACCATCGTTATTAACTAATGTGTCCCAGTTATCAACTAAATATTCTGCAGCTTCTTGTGTTTCTTCGCATGTTGAGCAATCTTCTTGAACGAAGAAGAGGATAAATCTATCGTTTGAGCCATATTTTTTCATTGTTGATCTAGCAGTTTCTTTATTACCACTTGACCAAGCGTTTTCAGCAGTTACATAATCTTGGAAGAATGTGTTTGCTACGCTATTTTTATCAGCTGTACCATCTAATGATAATTGTCTAACAGCATACCAAGCAACATCTGATGTAGCTAATGCTTGTTGAATAGCATTACTTATTGATGGAATTGAGAAGATAATTGCGAAGATTACACCAACAATTAATAGTGGTTGAACCCAGGCAGTATTTTTAATCCATCTACCAATTGCAACAAATGGAGTTCCTATTTTCTTTAAAAAATTCATAACTAATATAACCTCTTTACAAGTAATTAAAAATATACCATTAAAATGACATTTAAACAAGTCATTTTTAAATCTATATATATTTATATTAAATATATACGTCAAAAATTATAACATCATTTATTAAATATAAAAATAAAAATATGAAAAAATGCTAAAAATTTATTCTAAATATTTTATTAATTATTGTGATGCTAATGTCCTTTCTTTTATTATTGACGATAATATTGTTATTATAAATATGAACTAATTTTAATTATATGTATAAAATTCATATTTATAATTCAGTAAAAAAATACTAAATAACGCATTTTTTACTATTTTTTGCACATTTTTAACAAAAAACATTAAAAAAATTATATTTTTATCTTTAATAAATTATGAAAAATATATATAATATAATCGTTAAATTTCTTAAGGAGGAAATTAAAATTTATGTCAGTAAAAGTCGCTATTAATGGATTTGGACGTATTGGACGTTTAGCATTCAGACAAATGTTTGGTGCAGAAGGTTACGAAGTTGTAGCTATCAACGATTTAACAAGCCCAAAAATGTTAGCAAATTTATTAAAGTATGATACAGCTCAAGGTGGTTATGCTGGTCATATTGGAGAAAACAAACACACAGTTACATCAAAAGAACCAGTTTTAGCTGAAGATGGTAAAACAGTTGTTACTCCAGGATCTATCACAGTTGATGGAAAAGAAATCACAATTTATGCTATGCCAAAAGCTCAAGATTTACCTTGGGGAAAAATTGGTGTTGATGTTGTCTTAGAATGTACAGGTTTCTACTGTTCAAAAGAAAAATCAATGGCACATATTCAAGCAGGTGCTAAAAAGGTCGTTATCTCAGCTCCAGCAGGATCTGATTTAAAGACAATCGTCTTTGGTGTTAACGAAAAAACATTAACAAAAGATGATCAAGTTATCTCAGCTGCTTCATGTACAACAAACTGCTTAGCTCCAATGGCTAAAGCATTAAATGATTATGCTCCAATCCAATCAGGTATTATGAGCACAATTCATGCTTATACTGGTGACCAAATGATTCTTGATGGTCCACACAGAAAAGGTGATTTAAGAAGAGCAAGAGCAGGTGCTGCTAATATTGTTCCTAACTCAACAGGTGCTGCTAAAGCAATCGGTTTAGTTATTCCAGAATTAAATGGAAAATTAATTGGTTCAGCTCAACGTGTTCCAGTTCCAACAGGTTCAACAACAATCTTAACTGCAGTTGTTAAAGGTGCAGATGTTACTAAAGATGGTATCAATGCTGCTATGAAAGCTGCTCAAACTCCATCATTTGGTTATAATGAAGATCCAATTGTTTCAAGTGATGTTATCGGTATGAGATTTGGTTCATTATTCGATGCAACTCAAACTATGGTTTCAAAGATTGGTGATGATTTATATCAAGTTCAAGTTGTTTCTTGGTATGATAATGAAAATTCATATACAAGCCAAATGGTTC
>CAYNBG010000150.1:0-2880 GCA_964395495.1 uncultured Staphylococcaceae bacterium | reverse complement strand
TATTTAAATCAACATTTATTCATGAATTTTTTCATGCTGCTCATTATATTGATGCTGATTCAGAGGAGATAATTAAAAGAAATGACTATACTAGTAAAATAGTTAAAGAATCTTTAGCATCACGTTTTGAAGCTTTTTATTGTAAGATACTCGGTATAACTTATTATAAATTGATTGAAGATAGTTGGAATAGGTATTCAGTTTTCGTATATCCTTATTCAGGAGCAAAGTTTATAGAAAGTTCTACATCTTTTTCGAAAATTTATGAATTATCTATCTCTGATATGGATGGAGCATTACGTTTACTTTTGCCAAAGGATGAATTTTATGCTTTCAAAAATAAAAAGGAAAATAGAATTTTCACACTAAAAAATAAAGAAATAAGAATGTCAAAAGCTACTAGTAGTAGAGATTATTCAAAATATGAATTTGATGGAAATATGTATAGTAAAAATCAGTTAGTTTTAGCTGTTGTAAAAAAATATTTTAGCGAGAATAGTTTCATTAATTTTGATGATTTAATTTCGGTTTTTCCAAAAAGTTTGCAAGGTTCAAAAGGCGTAATCAAAAAGTATGATGATTTATCTAAAGACGAAAAAGAGAAAAGATTTTTTACTGATAAAACAGATATCCTTATTTTAAATTCTGGAATTCGATGTGTTGTATGCAATCAATGGGGCGTACCTAATATTTGTAGATTTATCGATAAGGCAAAAGAACTAGGATATTCTATAGAAAAGATTACTTATTAATATTGAATTAGTTATTATTAATTTTAACAATTTTAATGAAAAGTTTACATTCGTATTAATGGGATGTTATACTATATACATAAATGTTAATATATTAATAAAAGGAGATAATTTATGGGAATTGATGTGTATCTAGAGATCGAATTACCAAAAGATCTTGAAGAAAATGAATATAAAAAATGTTTTAGAAGGACTAATGACTACAATATTGCTAAACCTTCCGATGAGTATTTTAATTTATTTATTAAACTACAATTAAAAAATGATATTAAGATTTGGAATAAATATCATATTGGTGAAAAACCTTCATTAAAATCTGAAATGGAATTTTATTCCAATTTTATGTTCGATGTCTCTGATGATGGATGTTGTCTTTCTCATTGTTTTAGGCAGAATGGTGGTAAAACTATTTTAAATGCACGTGTGTTTTCAATGCTTTTGCCAAATATTGAAGTGGCCCTAATAGAATCTTTTGATGGAAGTGATTGTGAATATAAAACTATCTATAAAGGTGGTAAGAAAATTTCTACATTTAAAAAACATGTTGAATATGAAATCAATCCTAATGATCCTGACTTTGATGAAAAATTTAAAAATATGACAGAATGGCATAAACCTGTTAAAAACGAATATTTAGTTAACGGAAAATTTATCACGTCAAAAGGTAGAGTTGTTTTAGAAATTATAAAATTATTTTGTACTAATAATAAATGCGATTTTAAGGAATTGATTGAATATTTTCCTAAGGAATTAGTTAAAGATGATAAAAATAGTGTTATTGCTTTAGATACAAGTATCGATAATAAAAGAAAAGGAAAATATTTTATGGATTCTCCTATAATTTTATCTTCTGGAGAAACAATATACGTTAATAATAAATGGACAAAAGAAAAATTTCGTTACTTTGAAGATAAAGAGAATTGCAAAATTTATTCGGAATTTTGGTATTGGTATTAACTATAACTATTAAAAAGATGATTTTGATATATTATATTTATAAAAAAATCAATATTTAAAGTTCTAAAATACATTTACTTTAGTAAAAGATAAAAAACAATTTATTCGATTAATATTTCTATAATTTCATTTACATCTTTAACAAATGATATTAAATTTGCTTTTTTTAGATAAAAATTTATATAATCATTGATTTAATTTGTTCTTTTAAGCCTTCATAATATCCATCTGTATTTAATTAAATTATAGGCATATGTTTAGTTTCTAGTTTATTTATGAATATTATTTCACTAATTTTGTCTAAGATGCCAACTCTTCTAGAAATAGGAATAAATGCATCAAATATGCCTATCAATATATTCTTTCTTGGATAGTATCAATCACTATAAATTTATCTGCGTTATAATAAGAAGTACCTTTAGCATTTTTTAAGTTCTACACCAATTATCCATCACTAGTTTTATAATCTTCAAAAGTGAGATTCTTAACTTTTTGACAAAGTTGGATTTCATCGATTAAAAAAAATACTTTGAGGTTTTATCTTTTACCTTGCTTTTAAAATAAGAAGAAAGATTGATAGGGTTTATATCAAATGTATTTGTTTCATTATCAAAAGATAGTTCAATGATATGATCATCATTTGAACCTGACGAAAGAAGATAGTCTTTGAATATATGAACAATAAAGAAGGATTTCCCGGACCTTCTTGGACTAGTAATTATTTTATCATTCTATTGTCTAATGATTTCTTTAATTCTTTTAAATAAGAATCACTTGTTATATACGTATATGTTTGTTTCTTAATACGAAAACTTGTGCGCTAGCACATATTTACGCATTAAGCAAATAATAAAACTTAAAATAAAGCAAAAAATGTGCAAATATGTTAATGATGCTGTATATCAATACATAAAATAATAATTAAAAAAAGGGATAAATAGCACTTATTAGTAATGAAAAGTGCTTTTTATATTAATGATATTATCATTGATAGAAGTTTAACATTTTGATATAAATATTATATAGGTTTAAGGAAATTAATTAATGGAAATTTAAATAATGTTTTTTAATTATCTAAATAATTATTATTTAAAAAATATTAATTGTTTGTTTAATTATTATTTAACGAATGAAATTATTTTAATTTATTTATCGATGTTACTAGATAATA
>CAYNBG010000149.1:2338-2896 GCA_964395495.1 uncultured Staphylococcaceae bacterium | reverse complement strand
AGCCTTTATGCTCTTTTTGGCCAAAAGAATTACATAAGGCATTTATTTCTTCATCGCTTAGATATTTTTTGAGGTGTTTATCAAAATTCATGCTAAAATAAGTATAGTTAACAAAGAGTCGAATTAAAAATGCTATTTCGATTTTCTCATTTGTTAGCAATCATTATTGTTTATATGAGGGACTTCCTCATTTTTATGTTTTAAGGAGAAGAAATTATGCGAATGGTTGATATCATTACTAAAAAAAGAGATGGTGGAGAATTAACTGAAGCAGAAATATCTTTTTTTGTTAAAGGATATGTTGACGGAAAGATTCCTGATTACCAAGTTAGTGCTTTACTTATGGCTATTTATATCCGTGGTATGGATAAACAAGAAATAGCTGATTTAACCGAAGAAATGAGAATTTCTGGTGAAGTTTGGGATTTAAGCGATATTCCTGGAATTAAAGTAGATAAGCATTCTACTGGTGGTGTTGGGGATAAAGTTTCATTAATTTTAGGTCCAATGATAGCTTCTTTAGGTGCTAAACTTGCTAAGATGAGTGGAAGAGGGTTA
>CAYNBG010000149.1:0-2328 GCA_964395495.1 uncultured Staphylococcaceae bacterium | reverse complement strand
ATTAGGTCATACAGGCGGAACTATTGATAAACTTGAATCTATTCCTGGATTTAAAACATCATTAACTAAAGATCAATTTAAAAAACAAGTTAAAGAAGTTGGAATGGCTATTATTGGTCAAGATAAAAATATTGATCCTGCTGATAAAAAATTATACGCATTAAGAGATGTTACTGGAACAGTTAGTTCAATTCCTTTAATCGCTTCATCTATTATGAGTAAAAAATTAGCTAGCGGAGCTGATTCTATTTTACTTGATGTTAAATATGGCAATGGTGCATTTATGAAAACTACCGAAGATGCAAAAAAATTAGCTGTTACAATGGTAGAAATTGGTAAATCTTTAAATAAAGATGTTAGAGCTGAAGTTACAGATATGAATCAACCTTTAGGTTGCGCTGTTGGTAATAACTTAGAAATTAAAGAAGTCATCAATACATTAAAAGGTAATGGTCCTGAAGATATAACATCAATTTGTGTATCAAGTGGAGCTATTTTACTTGTTCAAGCTAAATTATTTTCTAATGTTGATGAAGCAAAAGCAGCGATTTTAGAAAATGTTAAAAACGGCAAAGCATTTAAAAAGTTTGTAGAATTTGTTGGTGCACAAGGCGGAGATACATCGTTTATTTTAAATCCTGATAAGTTCCCTGTTGCTAAAAATATTATTAAAGTTTATTCAGTCAGCGAAGGATATGTTAAAACAATTAATGCTTTAGAAATCGGAAGAAGTAGTATGCATCTTGGTGGAGGAAGAGAAACTCTTGATGATGTTATCGACATGTCAGCAGGTATTGTTTTAAATAAAAAGATTGGCGATTTCGTTAAAAATGGCGAACTTTTAGCAACATTATATACAAATAAAGATGAATTTGAATATATTAAACAAGATGTATTAAAATCATTTGAAATAGTAAAAGAAAAAGTTAATAAGCCAAGCGAATTAACCCATGAAATCATCGAATAGTTTAATTATTTAGTATATTTTTTCTTTAAACTAGCAATATCAGAGCTTCTTATGAAGCTCTTTATTTTTTCATAATTATCATTTAAAACTTTTTCATAACTCGAAGAAGTCTTTTTATTAGGCACAAAAAATTCTTTATTTTTAATTAGTTCAGGTAAATATTGTAAATGTATCCATACATTTTCGTTATCATAAGGATATTTATCTTCTTCACTTACATTTACAGGTGTATATTTTAAATATGGTAAAACATCTAAAGGAGTAGAACTTGCTTCATTCATTGCAGATTCCATCGCAGAACATGCAGCTTTAGATTTAGATGATAAGCAAAGATCAACAATTGCTACACTTAAAGGAATAATAGCTTCAGGAAGACCAACTTCTAAAGCTGAATCAATAGCTATCTTACATCTCATACAAGCTGCAGGATTTGCTATTCCTATATCTTCATAAGCAGTTACTAATAATCTTCTCGTTAAACTAGTTAAATCACCACAAACAAGTAATCTAGCAGCATAATATAAAGCCGCATTAACATCGCTTCCTCTAATAGATTTTTGCATAGCACTTACTGCATCGTAATGACCATCATCATCTTTATCTATGCCAAAATTTGGTATAGAAACAACTTTTTTAGTCATTTCTAATGTTATTTCTTTATCAATATAAGTAATATTTAGTATTTCTAAATAATTTAAAGCAAAACGAAAATCTCCATTACTACATTTTGCAATATATTTTAAGCTATCATCATCAATAATAAGTTTTTTATTGAAGCCTTTAGGATTATTTATTGCATTTATTAAACCAACAAATATATCTTCTTCAGTTAATGGTTTAACTTCTAAAAGATGGCATCTACTTCTAATAGCTTTATTTATGCTTATATAAGGATTAGCAGTAGTACAACCAATTAAATATATGGTTCCATCTTCAACATAAGGAAGTAAAATATCTTGTTTATCTTTATTTAATCTATGAATTTCATCAATTATAACAATACTAGGTTGATTTAATTTACTTTCTTTAATAGCGTCTTCGATATCCTTTTTATTAGAAGTAACAGCATTTAATTTAATAAAATTGATGTTTAAACTTAAAGCATAAGCTATTGCAATAGTAGTTTTACCACATCCAGGAGCACCAAATAATATAAAAGAAATAGGTGTTTTAGCTTTTATTGAATTATATAAAAATCCGTCTTCACCAATAAGATGTTTTTGTCCTATAATTTCATTAATTTTTGTAGGTCTAACTCTAAAAGCTAATGGTTGTAACATATTGAATATATTATAACATTTTTTTAGTTATATTTTATTTATTTAGTTTACTTTTTATTAATATTTTATTAAAATATTAAA
>CAYNBG010000148.1:0-2932 GCA_964395495.1 uncultured Staphylococcaceae bacterium | reverse complement strand
TTCTAATGAATTATAAGTTACTATTTCTTTATCTTTACTGATTTTAATAATATCTTTTAATTCTTTATTTTCATCAATAGTAACACTTGAATAAGGAAAATTAATTAAATTAATATTAGAATAATCTTCAAATACTAAACTATTATTAATTTTAGTATTATATAAAGCCGGAGTAAAATCGATATCATCATATCCAGGCATATCCCCTACACCTAAATCAGTAAATTTAATATTATTTGTAGTATTAGCAACATATAAATTATCTAAATTTAAATTAGATAAACTAGATATTGAGCATTCTTTTAATGTAGATGGAAGATATAAATTTTTTAAGTTAGTTGAGTTATTTAATGCAAAAAAAGTTAACTCAGTTACTCCTTCATCAATATATAAAGTATCAACATAACTTAAAAAATTAACTTTACTATTGTCTTCAAGTGTTTTACCAAATATAGGAGAAAATCCCATAGGACCTACAACTACTTCTTTACCATTTACATTACCTTTAATATGTAATGTAGAAGGCATTTCTTCACTACTAGATAAATTATTTACTTTTCTATAATTAGTTAATAACGCTTTAGAAAAATCTAAAAAAGAAGGTAAGGACATATCTTTTAATTCTAAAGATATATATTCAATAATATCTCTTCTTAATATAGCTAACATCTTATTAGAATAGTCAAAAGATATATAATCATTAACTTTATATTTAAAATCTTCTAAATAATAAAATGTAGAATCATATGTACTAGCATTAGCAGAATCTATTATTTTTCCTTCTTTAGTAATACCTGAAAATATAGTTTTATTTTCTCCATCATTTTTAATTAAAACAAATGGAGGAGTTTCTAATATTTTAGATACACTAATATTATTATTTTCATCCATATATTCAGGAATAGTAAATGATAAAGTATCATCATCATTAGTTTCTATATTTAATTTAATATTTCCTAAATCAAAGATATAATCTTTAGAATTAGAAAATCTTAATGTAGAAAAATTTAATAATCCTAAATATTCATATTCTTTATCTTCACTAGGAGAAAATACAATACATCTTGTACTACTTCCATCATAATAATATATATGTTTATCTCCTTCAGGATTACTACTTAAATATTTATTATAATAATCTTGCGCTTCTAAAATAAATTCTTTAGTTGGATCTTTAGTTAAAGAGCAACTGCTAAGAAATGATAAAGATGTTACTAATAAAGTTAAAACTAAACTTTTTTTCTTCATATCTTAATTATAACATTAAAAAAGCAGTTTAACGAAATTAAACTGCTTTATATTTATATTAAATTAATCTTTATAGTTTTTCATCATTTTAAAATATGTATCTACAGTTATTGTTCCTGATTTAACCATATTCTTATAATATTCATTTATTTTTTCAACGTTTGGATCTTTATAAATAATATCTTTTATAAAATCATAACTTTCAATGTTGTTTGCTTTATGTTTATTAGTAATAACATTAACGTTATTCTTATCATTATCTTTTAAATCTTCTCCTCCTTTATTTATTTTTTTATCAGATTCATTAATAGATGTTTTTTTATTATTATCATCAAATCCATCTAATTTTTTACTTATTTTAACAAGTTTTTGATTTACATATATAATTTGTTTATCAACTTCAGGATCCCAACAAAAATACATAACACCAGGGATTAATAATAAAAGAAACATCGAAGCAATAGCTATACCATTATCTTTTTGATATACATCAGCTTTTTTATATTGTTTTATTCCAACAAAAAATGTTAAAACAGTTAAAATAATACCTAATATTCCTAAAATAACAAAAAGAGCAATTAATCCAATATTGTGACTATAATTAAAAATTGAAGCATAAATAAAAGAGACAATTGTTCCGCCTAACCAAGTACATGCACCACAAATGATACCTAAAAAAGTAGCAATTTTAATTTTAGTTCTCATAAAATGATCCTCTCTACATCTTATCAATTAATTCTTTAGATTTTTGATCATATACTTCTTGAGAAATTAAACCTTCATCTTTCATTTTTTTAAGTTCTTCAAGTTTCTTTTTTATATTATTGATTTTATTCTCGTCACTTTGAGCTAATTTATTATTTTCTTTCTCTATTTCTTTTGAATAAGCTTCTTCACTTATCATACCTTGAGCTTTCATATTATTTAATTGATCTATTCTATCATTACCAGTTTTTTGAATAGTTGTAGTTTTATTTACTTCATTTTTATGATTCCAATAATTAGAGTTAGAACTACTAGAGTTACTAGTTCTAACACTAGTTACTTCATAAGGATCCCAACATAAATATAATATTCCACCAATTATACCAACAAAAATTATACTAGCAATACCCCAACCAATCTTTTTATCATTATCGCTTACTGATTTTAAAGTATATGAACCAACAATAATTGATATAGCTAAGCCAACAAGTCCAAAAATAATATATAAACAATAAATATTATAAGTTGAAACAAGCATAAATCCACTAACAATTAGATAAACATCTCCGATTATAGTCCCTATCATTCCTAAAATTAAAAATACTTTTGTTGCAGTTTTCATATATGTCTCCTTATTTTTATTAATATTAATCATTATTAATAAAACTATTTATAAAAATATAATATTCATTATAATAACTTTTAGCAATAAAAAAAGAGCTTACGAATTTGAATAGCAAATTTCGTAAGCTCTTTCATTTGATTATAACAAACCTTGCTCTTGGAATTTTTTCTTAGTTTTGAAGCCCATCATAAAGACGATGCATAAAACAATAATACAAATGATAATTTAAAAGATCTACCAACTAAAAGGAGAATGGATAGCCCAAAAAAAAGTAATTTGGTAAGAGAAGTAGAAAGTGAGGACTTAATAAGACGAAAAAGAAGAAAAAAATTAATGCGTTTAAAAGTGAATATG
>CAYNBG010000147.1:0-2940 GCA_964395495.1 uncultured Staphylococcaceae bacterium | reverse complement strand
TATCGTCTTTTACTTCAGGATGTATTTCTAAAGAATCTATAACGCTAGGTTCTGCTGTAGATATAAATCCTCCACCATTAGTATCTACTTTTCTAATAGAAGCAAACCAAGCACTAGTAGCACTAAAAACAGCTATCAATGAGAATATTGATACTGACAATATACATACTTTTTCTAACTTTTTACTTTTAAAAATATTCATAATCTTAATATATTATATATATTAAGGACAATATTTCAAGTCAATAAATTAATAAAATTCTTTCTATTTATACTATATTTTATTGTTATAGATAACTATTTTTGATATGTTATATATATATATATATATAAACATTTTGAAATTTTATATTTTTTAAGTATAATATTTTAGTTTGAAAAGGCAAGGAAATGAAAAAGAAAAGAAATGTAGGAAAGTTAAGACTTGTTGCAGCTATATCTATGGCTATGTTTACAGCTTTTACTTTTTGTTGTGTTTCTTTAGCTTGGTTTTATTCAATTAGAACTACTAATTTAGACGGTGCTGGTTTTATAAGTACAGAACTTTCTGGAATAGTAGAAAGTGTTGAATTTCATGAAATGATTACTGGTACAGATTCATCTATTGAATATAAATATAATGAGACCGCTAAATTAGCTTTTAATATTGATTCAACTAAAGATGGTGGAATTGATTATACAGAAGGTGATTCTACTACAACAGTAGATATAGGAACATATTCAACTTATGGTGCTAAAAGAAGTCTATTAGTATTATTTAATCTTAGACAAGATGGTAGTGATAGCGACTATAACTTTACTTTGAAAGCTACTACAACTATGGAAGATTTTTCTAAAACAATATTAGGTGCTAACGGAACAATTGATCAAAACAATAATTCTGTTTCAGATGTTATTCAATTTTATGCAGTTGCATTAAGTGAAGTAAAATATGATTTTACTGATGATGATACAAAAACTGATATAACTAGTAATTCAAAGAAATTTGTAAAAATAGAAAATAATGTAGCATCATTAGATAATGCTTCTTTATCTTTAATTGAAAATAAAAGCAAAACAAAGGCTATAGCAGTTATATTAAGTTATAACACTGATGCTTTAGAGTTGATATATACAAAGTATATTGGTAGTACAGTATTAGGAAATGAAAATATCTATTTTAAAACAATAGATTTTAAGCTGAGTGTTTAATATGAAAAGAAGATATATTTTAGCTAATGTTGGAATACTTGCTGGATGTGCATTAATATTTGCTACATCTGCTACTTTAATGTGGTTTAGTAATAATATAAGTATTGTTCCTACACAAATAGAAGCTTCTAGTGAAGCTGCATATTATGCTAGTGGAAAAGGTACTAAAGATGATCCATATGTTATTAATAAAGCTAGACATTTATATAACTTAGCATGGTTACAATATTTAGGTACATACAATAAAGATGAAGATAAAGATGGTGAGGTTGATGTTACTTATTTTTCAATTGAAGGAACTGAAGATAGTAATGGCAATTCAGTTTTAGATATGTCTAGTTGGGTACTTCCTCCAATAGGAACAGAAGATAATCCTTTTGTAGGTATTATTAATGGTAATAATACTATTATTAAAAACCTTACTGTTTCTAATACATTTTCTGATTATGGTACAAAACATCCTTATTATGATGCTAGTGGTAACGAATTAAATGAAAATACATTTACTAAACCTAGTATTATAGGTTTCTTTGGTGTAATTGGAGGAATAGATGATCAAACATATGCTTATTCAAGTATTAAAAATGTAGAATTAGTAGAAAATTTATATTTAGATAATATTACAATTCAAAATGTTAATGATTCTAGTACTGGTGATATAAAAGTATTAGCAGGTCTTTTAGCTGGATATGTTAATGCTCCTATTAAAAATAGTGGTGTTGGATATGGTGAATTTAATTTTGCTAGTGGTACCACAAATTTAGGTAGCACAGTAGGAGCTAGTACTATATCTAAAGTATCTGAATATTCTCTTATTGGTGCTTATAATCCTAGTAAATTTATTTGGGAAGGAAAAGCTGGAAGTGATGAAGAAGGAAATGACCGGGGTGGGTCTATTAATATTTATGAATTTAGTAAGAGATGGACATATATGTTAAATAAAAATCAAACATTAGATTCTTTTACTATTACTGGTTCTAACGAGACAATGGGTTTAAAAGGCATAAAATTTACATATAAAACTAACAAAGTATTATATGAAATGGCGGATAACTCAATATCTCTTTATAATAGTTCTTATTTTCCGATTAATGTTGATACTGATGTAGAATTTAAGAACGAGAAACGCTTGACCTTCACAAATGATAAAAATAAAACGATTACTTATGCAATTACTGATTATTTTTCTGATTCTACTAAAACTTCAGAAGCCATAAAAGAATCAAATTCCGGATACTTAACCACTACAAGTAGTGAAAATCAAACATATCATTATATTTGGAAAAACCAAAAAGTTGGTGCTTCATTAGGTTTTACTAATAATAATGGTTATTATAGTACCTCTGGTTCATATAATGAGGATAATTTGGTTATGCTTAATATAGATTCAAGCGGGAATTTATCAAGGATTGTTGATGGAAATAACACAACAAATAATACAAATCTCAATTCCGCTTATTCGAATACTATCGATGCTTCATCTTTAACACAATATTCAAAAGTTAAGGCGCATATTAAAGAATTTTTGAGCAATGATAACAACTATATTTATTCCTTGGCATGGAATGTTAAAACTTCTACTGGCCCATCTACGATCGATGGTACATTTAAATTGAATGGTAAAACGTATAGTAAAGTCTATGCTCCTGGTGTTGATTTTTATGTTTCTCAAAAAGGTTATATAACGGTCGTTTTTTGTTCAAATGCTAATGGTTCTGGAAATAAATTATTCTCTCTCTATAAAGTTAC